>VEQJ01000122.1 GCA_018883285.1 Alphaproteobacteria bacterium | reverse complement strand
ATATTAGAGGAACTATCAGTTCGCAAGCCAATTCAAAAATATTTTCAGGTACCTACTAGCTTTGGGGCTATTCCTGGAAAAGGAGTGCCGGAGGCCATAAAAGCAGCTGTTGCCGCTATAGATGATGGTGCCACACACTATATTAAATCTGACATTGCTGATTTCTTCACAAAAATACCACGTGCACAGGTCGTAGAGAATGTTGCCCAGAATTGGAAGGACTCTGATTTTAATATCTTGTTAGAAAAATGCACAAACTTGGAAATTGATAATCTAGCGGAGATGGAAAAGAAGTACGGATCTGCATTCCGCGATATGTTTATATTTGATCAGACTGGAACACCACAGGGGTGCTGCCTTTCTCCTCTGATTGGCAATATTCTGCTCTATGATTTTGATATTCAGATGAATAGTGAGGATATAACCTGCTTACGCTATCTGGATGATTTTATATTATTTGGCTCAAATTATGCGGTTGTACGCAAGGCCTATAAAAAAGCTCAACGTTTGTTAGGTCAACACGGAATTCAAGCTTATGATCTTGAAAAAAATAAGGATAAAACATCTCAGGGAAAAATAAGCGAACCATTTGAATTTCTTGGTGTTGAATTCAGAAGAACCACCATCCGTCCATCTGTTTCGTCAAAAAATCGCATGATTAATTCAATAAACGAAATATTGTGCAAATTAAAAGCTGAACATCATAATCATAATAACCTTTTGACTGCCCTTTATATTATCAGCAACAAAATCAGGGGATGGGGTAATCAATACAAATTCTGCAATGATAATCGTTTTATGGGATCAATCGATGCCGAAATCACGCAGTTGTTAGTGCATAATTTCTTTGAATTTACAGGTTTTATTAAAAAATTTGGACAGAAACAGCAGCGTCAGATGATCGGGATATGGTCATTGGAAGATTGCAAAAAAGATCCTGTTCAGAATTCTAATAAGTCGCCCATACCCCTAAAACAGCAGGCCGCTTTGGCGCAGGCGGGGCAGCAGGGGAAGGACGGGGATGGCCAGCAGGGCGGTTAAGATCAAAAACCCACCCCACCCCAGGCTGTCGGCGGCCAGGCCTGTTAGGCCGCTGACCAGGGTGCGTGACAGGCTCATCACCGCGCTGAGGACTGCATATTGGCTGGCGGTATAGCCCGGATGGCGGCAGGCACGGGTTAACAGGATGACCATCGCCACCGACACAATCCCCCCCAACAGATTGTCCATCGCCACCGCATAGGTCAGCAGCGTTCGATCCGCCCCCCACCACAACAGCGGCAAAAACAACAGGTTGCTTGCCCCCTGCGCCAACGCGCCCCACCACAACACCCGCGCCAGGGTTAGGCGTTGAATCAATCCATGCGCGACAAATCCGCCCAGAACGGTGGCGCCAAAGCCCACCAGCTTGTTAATCTCCGCCAGGGTGATTTTGTCAAACCCCACATGCAGCAGCAGCGGTACGCGCATCGGCGCCAAAAACGCATCGGGCAGGCGGTACAGCAGAATGATCAGCAGCAGCAGCCAGGCATTGGGCTGGTGCAACAAATGCCGCAGGGGGTTCAGGAAACTGGCGCGCAGGGTTTGCCAACCACTAGGCGGGGCAGCGGGCTGTTCGGGGAGTTGTTCGGGTGACGGTTCGGCATCCTGCTGTGGGGGTTGGGGGCGAATCAACAGCGTTCCCACCATCCCGACGATCATGCAACCGCCAACCGCCGCCCAGGCGACCTGCCACCCCGCCAGCTGCGCCAACGCCAGGCCGCCTGCCCCCGCCAACAGCTGGCCAATGCGATAGGCCGGCACCATGACCGCCGCGCCCGCCGGCGCCTGTGCCGCGCTTAGGCTTTCCACCCGCAACGCATCAACCACAATATCCTGGCTGGCGGAGGCAAAGGCGATCAGCAGCACGACGCCCCCGACCAACCAAATCTCCCTAGCTGGATTCAGGCTGCCCAAACCGACCATCGCCGCCAACGCCAACAATTGTATCAGCAGCAGCCAGCCGCGCCGCCGCCCCAATCTGCCCAGCCCCAACGGCGGCCTGTAGTGATCCAACAGCGGTGCCCACAGCGGCTTAAGGGTATAGGGCAGGCTTAGATAGGCGAACAGCCCAATGCTGGTCAGGCTTAACCCCTGCTCCATCAGCCAGGCGCTTAACGGATCGGCCAGCGCGCCAAAGGGCAGGCCGCTGGCAATGCCCAACAGGGCGATAACCCACAATTGGCGGTTGGCATAAGGGCTTAGCCTGGCTTTAGCCCCCGCAAAACTCATGATTATCCCGCCTGCGCCGCAAGGGGAAAGCGATCGCTGGCCGCCACGGGCAGGCGCGCCCCAACCTGCTGAATCACCCGCGAGGCTGTCGATACCGCCAGACTAAGGGCTGTATCCAGGCTGTCGCCCGCCGCCAATCGGTACAGCAACGCGCCGGCAAAGGCATCGCCCGCGCCGGTTGCGTCCACCACTTTGGGCACCGCCACCGCGGGGCAGTGATGATTCGCGCCCTTATGCAGGGCAACCGCGCCCGATTCGGCCAGGGTGATGATCACCAGCGGCGCCAGATCGCGGGCGGCGGCGATAAGACTGTCAAGATTGCTGCCAGCATCGGGGAGAAGGGTGGCAAACTCCTCCTGATTGCCAATTACCACATCAACCGAATCGGCGATAAAATCTAAAAAGGATTGGCGGTTGGGGGCAATCATAAACAGGGCGGATAGGGTAAAGGCCACCTGCCGCCCCGCTTGCTTGGCCACAGCGGCGGCCGCCATACTGGCCTCATAGGGATAGGGAGACCCCCAGGAATACCCCTCAATCAAGGTAAAATGTGCGGCCTCAATCCATTCGGTGGGCAAATCTTTTTGATGCAAAAAGGCATTAGCGCCCAAGGTAAAGGTCATAGCGCGATCACCCGTGCCGGTAATCAACGACAGCACGCGCCCCGTTGGAATGGCATCATCCTGTGCCAACGACAGGGCAACCCCCGCCTCACGCAATTCCCGCTCATACAAATCACCCAAATCGTCACGGCCGACCCGCCCGCAATAGGCGGCCTTACCCCCCAAGACGGAAACAATCGATGCTGAATTGGCGGCCGAACCACCCGACATAATCGTAAGATCGGTGGCGGCCTGCATCTGATTGTATAAAGACAACATTTGCGTGTCTTCGAAACCGCGGCTGTCGTTCACCCGCAACCCATGATCGGCCAACATGGTATCGGGCACGGCGCCCAACACATCGACCATGGCATTGCCAATGGTGAACAGGTGGTATCGGGTCGGATGGCTGGCCATCAGAGATGATGTCATGATAAGTTCTCTAAGGTTTACTGGATTCTTTGCCCGCCATCATGGGAGAAGGTTGGGGGAATGGTCAAGCCCAACAAACAGGCCTAAGGTTAGAAATAAGGGTTGGACAAATTGAAAGAATGACAAAGCACGAACCGCCATGGCATGCAACCCTGCACCAGCTGCCCCCCCTGGTCGATGGAGGCGTGGTGGCGGCGATGCAGGGGTGGTTGACCCAGTTGCAGGATGGGGATCGCCGATCCGCCCTGACCGTGCGCAACTATGCCGTTGATCTGGCCGATTTTGGCCGCTTCATGGGCAATCATGCTGGCCAAGGCCTAACCCTGACCGCACTGGCCGCCCACAGCCTTAGCGATTGGCGCAGCTGGCTGGCGGCAATGGCGCAGCATCGTCCCGCCGCCGCCTCCCGCAATCGGGCACTGGCCGCCCTGCGGCAATGGGTGGGATGGTTGGCGCGGCAACAAATCTTGCCCGCCGATGCGCCGGTGTTGCGGGTGGTGCAACAGGTGCGGAACCTAAAACAGCCTGCCCACCTGCCCAAAGCCCTTGAGGTTGAGGCGATGAAACGCTTGCTGACGCTGGCGGCCAGTGATTTTGCAGCGCAACAGCCGTGGCAGGCTAAGCGCCGCTGCGCCATGCTGCTGCTGCTCTACGGCGCGGGTCTGCGCATCAGTGAGGCGTTGGCGATTACCCTGGCAACCTGGCGGCAGGCCAGTGGCGGCATGATCACCATCACGGGTAAGGGCGATAAGCAGCGGTTGGTGCCGCTGTTGCCGATTGTGCAGCAGGCGGTGGAGGCCTATTTGGCCAGCGATCCGCGACCCCGCAGCGGCCATGACCTAATCTTTCTGGGCGAACGGGGGGGGGGCTGGGCGCCCGCGCGGGTGCAGGCGGAATTGGCACAGTTGCGCCGCGCCCTCAACCTGCCCGACTATGTGACCCCGCACGCCCTGCGCCACAGCTTTGCCACCCATTTGTTGGCGGGGGGCAGCGATCTGCGCGCGATTCAGGAATTGTTGGGGCACAGCAGCCTAACGACCACCGAACGCTATACCAAGGTAGATGCCGCCAGCCTGCATCAGCTGATCCGCACCACCCACCCCCGCTGGTAGGGGTGGGGGTAAATGATGCCCCCGCCCACCCGCAAAAGTCTTGACATAGCGTGACAATATGGTAACGCTGCCTGTTCCCCAAAAAACCAGCATTGATCGGTGATGATGGCTGCTAAACTAAAAATTTCCCCGCAAAACAATGACCAAGAAGATAGCCAGGACATGATTGGCCTGGATGCTTCGAAAAACGCCGTCCGCAAGCTGTTGCAGCTGGGTAAGGAGCGCGGCTATCTCAGCGTTAACGAAATCAATAAAGTGCTGACCGCCAGCAAGCTGTCGTCGGAACAGATTGATGAGGCGATGGCGCTGATGGCCGATATGGGTATCACGATTACCGAGGATGAAGAAGGCGAAGAAGGGGATGAGGAGGGTGCCAGCTCCACCGCCGTGGTCACGGGGGAGGCTGATGGCGACCTGAGTGTTGAGG
>VEQJ01000378.1 GCA_018883285.1 Alphaproteobacteria bacterium | reverse complement strand
CAATAACATTTTGTAGGATGTCCACCTTCTCCGACAAGCCAGGATAAATGTTAATCGCCGCATCGGTGATAAACAGCAATTTGTCATAGCTGGGCACATCCATCACAAACACATGGCTCAGCCGCCTTTGGGTGCGCAGGTCATGTTCCTTTTCCAACACCGCCGCCAACAGCTCATCGGTGTGCAGGCTGCCCTTCATGATCATTTCCACCTGCCCCATTTTGGCCAGATGCATCGCCCTGTCGGCGGCGGCGTGGCTGTGGGGCACATCCAACAACTGATCGGGGGGCAGGCTGATGTTGACAGACTCCGCCGCCAGCTTAATGCGCCCGACCGGGCCAATGTAAAAGGGAGTAATCAACCCGGCCGCCTCCGCCTCCACCGCGCCCTGAATCGCCTCAACCGTAACGGGGTGAACGACGGCGGTAATGGCGGGGTTATAGGTTTTGCACTTGGCCAACAGCGGCTCAAACAGCGATAGCCGCGGCGCATCATGTTCGGGGGTGTTGGAATCCCCCTCCATTTTCATGGTGGTAACGGTATCGGCGGCGGGCGGTACCAGCTTATCTTGCTTACCGCTAATCCCCCTAGCAATCCCTCGCGTCAGTTTTTCGGTAAGTTTGCTGATCATGACGCCATTCCCACTAAGTGCCCATTACGTTCATGGACAGGCTATCACGTTGGCCAGTCCAAGCCAATATCCACCGCGGGCGCACTCATGGTCAGCCGCCCGACCGAGATATAGTCGACCCCGCTGGCGGCGATGGCGCGAATGCTATCCAGATTGACGCCGCCCGATGCCTCCAACTTGGCGGCATAGCCCGCCCCGTCCCGCAACGCCACCGCCTGCGCCAGCTGTTGCGGGCTCATGTTATCCAGCAGCAGATGGGGGATATGGTGGCTAAGACACAGTTGCACCTGATCCAATGTATCACACTCCACCACCAGGCTTTGCCACAGGGCGCTGCCCCGCGCCATGGTCAGTTTCGCCAGGGTTTGTGGCAACGATCCACCATTGGCGGCGATGTGGTTATCCTTAATCATCATGCCGTCAGCCAGGTTTAGGCGATGATTTTGCGCCCCCCCGACGGCGGTGGCGTATTTGGCCAGCTGCCGCATCCCTGGAATGGTCTTGCGGGTATCCAGGATGATCGCCTTGCTGCCCGCC
>VEQJ01000377.1 GCA_018883285.1 Alphaproteobacteria bacterium | reverse complement strand
CAGGGATACAGCAGGCTGCATTGCCAAGCCGATGCCGCCTCAGCATACCCATCACGGGTAAAGACCAGGCGGTCATGCAGGCGGGCGGGCTGTTCCTGCCAAAATTCATAGGCTTGCGGGCGCAGGCGATAGCCATGCCAATGGGGGGGGCGCGGCACGGGTTGGTCGGCAAACTGCTGCTCAAACTGCTGCATGCGCCGTTCCAACTCTTGTCGGCTGGACAACTGGGCGGATTGCTGGCTGGCCCAGGCGCCGATTTGGCTTTGGCGTGGCCGTCCGCGGAAATAGGCGTCGGATTCTTCCTCACTGGTGGCGCTGACCACCCCCTCAATCCGAATTTGACGGCTGATTGGTTGCCGCCAGTAAAACAACAGCGCGGCATGGGGATTGGCGGCCAATTCCTGCCCCTTACGGCTGTGGCTGTTGCTGTAAAACACATAGCCGTCGGCATCATGACCACGCAGCAGCACCATGCGCGCAATCGGCCGCGCCACCAAATGCCGCCCCGCCGCCGCGGTGGCCAGGGTTACGGCCTCAGGAAAAATTGGCTCAGCCGCGCTGGCCAATGCAAACCACTCTTTAAAAAGTTCGTAAGGATCGCTATGGTCGGTAAACATGGTGGTTCCTGATGATCACATTGTCGAAGAAAAAGGTCGCTCTCTTGTCTCTATCCTATCCTACCTGTACCAAACGCACCCTACAGTCGGCAAGCCTTGCCGGTCTGCTGCTGCTTGCTGCCGCCTGCAGCCCCAATATCCAACAGCGCGGCAACCCGGTTGATGCCGAAAAGCTGAAACAAATTGTGGTTGGCACCAGCAAAAAGTCAGAGGTGCAATCGCTGTTGGGCAGCCCCACCTATGAATCGCCCTTTACCAACAACTGGTACTACGCCACCACCACCCAACGCTACAGCGCTTTTTTCCGCCCTGAAACCACTGAGGCGGCGGTGGTCAGCATTGCTTTTGATCCAGAGGGGGTGGTGACCTCCCTTGACACCCAAACCCCCGAACAGGCCGATAAGGTTGAGGCCACCAACCGCAAAATCGAAACGATTGGCGAAAAACCCCCCGTTTTGCAACAGCTGTTCGGCAATGTCGGGAAATATGTTAAGCCGAAAAATGCCAATCCTTAGCGAAAGCATTTTCCATTTAGCCCGCTACAGCAGAATCC
>VEQJ01000121.1 GCA_018883285.1 Alphaproteobacteria bacterium | reverse complement strand
ATGGGAATCAACCGCCTCAACATCAATAACCTCGCCCGCCAAATGGCCAACCGCGGTGCGATCACCGCCGCCAGCATGGGGCGCGTTATGACCGTCCGACTCTTGATAAGGGGGAGTTATCGTATCCATCTATTGTTTTTACCCGATTCGCATGCCGCATCATAGCCCCTGCATCAGCCCGCAAGCACAAAAACCAACCCGACAAGCTTGATGCTTGATTTTGCCATGATTCCATCGTGATATTAAGAATTGGTCAAAAACTCCGCCAGCAAGAATGCCCTTTATGACGTTATCGCCCGCAATTTTATCCCGCCTATCCCCATCATCGTTAAGCGCGATTCGACGGCTTGGCGGCCTGATGGTCACGGCTTTTGTGGCGGCAATGCTGGCGGCAAGCCCCGCCCTGGCCTTGGATTTATCCGCCGCGGATCAGGCGTCATTAACCCGCATTGACAGCTACCTCAACAGCTTGAACAGCTTGCAAGCCGATTTTCAGCAGTTGCAGCCCAGCGTCAACAGCACCGATAAATCCAGCATTGCGGAGGGGGTGTTGTACCTGGCCAGACCGGGGCGGTTGCGGGTGGATTATACCAAGGGGGCATCGTTGCAGATTATCAGCGACGGCACCTATCTGGTTTACCGCGACCTGGCCGCCGACGAAAGCTCCTCCATGCGGTTGTCCGATACCGCCCTGTCCGCCCTGGTCAAAAAGGATGTGAATTTGGCGCGGGATTTTAAGGTGGTGGGCTTTGTGCGTTCGGCCGCTGCGGGCGCGGGTGCAGGGGGGGCATCATCCAATCCATCCGCGAAATCTTCAGGCGCCACCATATCGGTCAGCGTGATGCCGAGGGCTGAGGAAAATCGCGATATGCTAATCCTGTTTTTTAAGGATTCGGCGCAAAACCCTGAATTGTTGGGATGGAGCCTGCGCAACGCTGAGGGCGAAACCGCTACCCTGAACTTTCGCAACCTGCAACCCAATGCCCCGCTGAAACCCGATTTGTTCACCGTTAGCAGCAAGGGCAGCAAAAAATTGGGCAATAAAGGCAGCGGCGGCCTAAGCAACAGCAATGGTTTTTCGGCTGAGGGGGCAGCCACCGATCGCCAGGATCAGGTGCGCACCAGCCCTGTCGATAAACAACCGCTTAAGAATTAAGTCCGCTGGCTGGCTTTGGGGGCGTTGAAAACACCTGTCTCACGCCCCGACCTAATCATCCGTCAGGGTGATTGACGTGCCATCCTGAATCAGGGGGGTCATAAAGGGCTTAAGCTTTGTTACCTTAAGATCAAGCTTAGCATCGGCGGGGATTAAGCCCTTCAGCAGGGTAAAGCTTTCCAAGGCCAGGGTTTCCAGCAAAAACCAATGTTGCCCCGTAACCAACCCATGTAGGGCATCGTACAATTCGTGATAGCCAATGGTGTCGGCCAGTTCCAACGTCTTAAAGGCGGCGGGCAAGGCGCCCAACCGAATGGCAACGTCAAAGCGGATTGGTTGCGCCGCCCGCGTTCTTTCCTCATCCCCCAGACCTTTACAGCCAATATGAAGATGCACAACCATATTGTTGATATTCATTAACATTTTCATTTTTTTTCCATTTTTTGATGATTGGGGTGATAGGGTCGGCAAGATTCCATCATTGTTTTTTTGGGGGCGCCCTTTATCCGTTAGGCCGCATCGCGATGGTCATCCTGCTGCACCCAGGTGCCATTTGATTGTTGCAAAAACACTTTAGGATTAAGACCCAGAGCTTTATAATTCGATATTTTGCTTTCCAAATTTTCTAGATGCTCATAATCCAAAATTTCCACCACCTGATTATAGCCGGCGGCGCGCACCGCATCCAACTGCTGACTCAGCTCTTGCCCATCGGCCAGCACCAACAACGTGGCCGCCTTAGGGCTGGATAAATCCGTGGGCAGCTGGGTGGCTAGCAAAATCGATGCCTCCGTTGCCATCGGATCGTCAATTAAGGCGTGGGGCAGAAAGCTGGCGGTAGAGAATGTCCACAGCTGGCGATCCAACACCGCCGCCCGCTCAGCCGAATTGACCAGCACCAACGCCCCATCCCCCGCGCTGTACAGCTTTTCCAACAGGCGCGGCAACATTTGCTCCAACGGCTGGGTGCGCAACTGGTACAATCGCAAATCCATGGGTTATGGTGCGCCCTAACCCTCGTGGTTGTCGGCGATCCACTGATCCAACAGCCGCACGCCAAAGCCGACCGCGCCCTTGGGGGTCACGCCCTGATCTTTGTTGGCCCAGGCGGTACCCGCAATATCCAAATGCGCCCATTCCGTTTCGGGCTTAATGAATTTGCGCAAAAAGGCCGCCGCATTCGCACTACCGCCCCCACGGCCGCCGCTGATATTCTTGATATCCGCCACATCCGATTCCATTTCCTTGTCATATACAGGATCCAACGGCATTTGCCACAGCCGTTCGCCCGTCGCCTTGCTGGCGGTCAACAACTGGTCGGCCAGCGATTGGGTGGTGGCATACAGACCCGCAAAATGATTGCCCAGGGCGACCACAATCGCCCCCGTCAAGGTGGCCAGATCCACCACCACCTTTGGCTTAAACTTATCTTGGGCGTACCACAGCGCATCGGCCAGAATCAATCGCCCTTCAGCATCGGTGTTCAACACCTCAACCGTTTGGCCAGACATTGAGGTCACGATGTCGCCAGGCCGTTGCGCATTGCCATCGGGCATGTTTTCGACGCAGGCAATCACCCCAAATACCGTTGCCTTAGCCTTACGACCCGCCAACGCCATCATGGTGCCCAGCACCGCCCCGGCGCCGCCCATATCGTATTTCATATCCCACATCCCATCGGCGGGCTTAATCGAAATACCGCCGGTATCAAAGGTTACCCCCTTACCAACCAACACCACGGGATCCCCCGCCTTGGTTTTGCCCTGGCCATAGTATTTCATCACCACCAGCTTGGATTCTTTCTCACTGCCCTGTCCAACCGCCAGCAGGGTGTTCATGCCCAGCTTTTTCATCTCGGCCTCGCCCAACACCTCAACCTCAACGCCCAGGTCGGCCAGCTGGCTGCGGGCGGCATCGGCCATGGTGGCGGGATACAGCACATTGGGGGGCTCGCTGACCAAATCGCGGGTAAAGAACACCCCATCGGCGACCTTTTCCAATCGGCCATACAGTGTCAACGCCTCTTTCGCGACGGGGGTGGCAATCGCCAAACGCTCTGCCGTCGGCTTATCCTCTGGCTTCAGGGTGGTGCGGTATTTGTCAAAACGATAACTTTTCAGGCAGGTGCCAAAACCGATATTGGCCGCCAACGCCTCCTCACTCAGGGCGACCCCATCCGCCCAATCGGGTACCAGCAGCGCCGATTTTTCGCCCAGGCTGTTGATAAGGCCAACCAGCCCCGCCCCCAATTCTTGCGCCGCCAGGGTATCCAGCTTAGCGGGATCGCCCATGCCCAACAGCACAATATGCGACAGGGTGCTGCCCGCGGGGCTAACCAGGGTCAACATCTCACCCTTTTTGCCCTTAAAGCGGTTGGCATTTTCCAGGGTGTTGGCCAACAAGCCATCCAGCTTTTTATCCTGTTCCAGCGCGGTTTTGCCCAGCTTTTTGCCCTCATACACCGCAAAAATCACCACACCCTTTTTGGGCAGTTGCACATCGGTAAAGGAAACTTTGATTGGCATGGGGGCACATCCTTAAGAAAAAAAGTGATACTAACGGTACAGGATCAATCGATCGTTTGATGGCGCCTAGACTGCCAGCTACGCCCAACAAAGTAAAGCCCACCAACGCCATGACGGCCATGCTGATGCCACCTAAATTTCCTGCTTCAGCGATAAAATCAGGGTGTTGGGATTGACCGCCGAAGCAACAAATCCATGAAGCTCGTAGAATCTTCCAGGACTTTTCTTGCTATCCATGTTGCTGAACAGTAGTATTTGACGATCAAAATTTGCAATGCAAATCCATCGAGGATTAAATGGAAAATTCCTGGAAAGAAGCGATAAAAAAGGTGCTTTTGGAGTCATCAACACCGCTACATTATACTGAAATATCTGAGAAGATTTTATCTCGAGGCTATTACAAAACGGACGGAGCAACACCTGCCGCAACTGTCAATGCTCAACTAGCAGTATCTATTAAGCATGACAAAGAAAATTCGCCTTTTATGCGCGTTGGCAAAGGGATATTTGCACTCAAAACCACCCAGACATCTTTTGCCGAAGATCCACTTCCTATGTCTGCAAAAAAGAAGGTTAGCGCACTTTTTGATTCAGATATCGAACGATCTGAATCAATTATCCATTGTTTTGGTATGTATTGGCAAAGAGACCTTGTCGTTTGGCGCAATGACCCAAAATTGTATGGAAAACAGCAAGCCCTTTCTAAACCAGTTGATTTTGGCAAACAGAAAGGCATCTACATTTTATATGATCATCATACCGTTGTGTATGTTGGTCGATCAATTGATCGCCCTCTTAGCAAAAGATTGTTTGAACATACCTTGGATCGTTTAGGAAGCGGTGAAATCTGAAAAGCATTTAAACCGTTTTTCAGCAGGAAACGCAACTGGGGCAATCCATCTGATTGCAATGAAAAGCCTAATTGCTGATGTTTTTGGTTTTGGAAAACAGAGGGTTTTGACGCCACTAGTAAATAGCCTGGCCAGGATCTAAGCGCCTGTCAGAATGCGATAAGAAAAATTTGCCTGCCGCCCCTTTACATCGGGGGGTAGTTGTTCCCATATACCAGGAAGTGGGCGAAGGCTGAAATTTTTGGTGGCTGACCGCGCATCAACTGGATTTAATGAACAGAACAGGAAGACAAAAGCATGGCACGAGTCATCGGTATTGATTTGGGAACCACCAACAGCTGTGTAGCGGTGATGGAGGGGGG
>VEQJ01000120.1 GCA_018883285.1 Alphaproteobacteria bacterium | reverse complement strand
GAGGATTATCAAGAAACCATCTTAAACCATAACTTAACACCACGCAAAAGCCTCAACTGGCTCACCCCTCTTGAGGCCTTCACCCAAAATATCCACCTTGTTGCACTTCAAACTTGAATTCAGCGGGTTGTCAGCTTAGCCTTCAGCCTTTTTTGTGACTGATTTTTCTGGGACAACCACTTTATCCTCAGCATTAAACACGATGCTGTTATTGCCTGTTGAAAGAGCCTGAACAAGCCTAGCTTGCAGAAGCTTAGGGTTGCTTTCATACATGCTGGAAGAATTTGCTAAGTTTCTCAAGACAGCCTGTTCGCCCCGTGCCTTCTCAAGCTGCCGTTGCGCTTCTTTTTGCGCTTCAAGAATACCAGAAAAGGCCTTTTTTAGGTTGGCCGGAAGCATAATATCCTTAACAGAAAGGGTGGATACAGTTAAGCCAAGGTCGTTGGCCTTATCCGAGATGGCAGTCAGTAATTGTGCATCAATCTCGCCTTTTTTCTCAAGCAATTCATCAATGGTAAATCCACCAACCAAGTTTCGCAGCATAATTTGGGCATGATTGTAAAATTCTGTTACAAAATCTTCAGATTGATGCTTTGCTTTGGCGGGATCAGTAAGTTCATAAAAACCTACTAGTGTAATTTTTATGTTAACATTATCTTTAGTCAATATTTCTTGGCCAGGAAGGTTTACTAAAGTTTTCCGCGTATCAATTACATGAATCACAGAGGATGATTTACGGTAATAATGCTTGCCAGCCCCTAAAATTTTAATAAAAGCCCCTTTTCGGTAAAGCAAACCTTTTTGAAAATCATAGATTGTGATTGATCTAAAAAACAGTGCCCGTACAAACAGAGCAGCCAAAATTGCCAAAAACAAATAAACAAAAATTTCAGCAGGAAGAATTTGCGGGGCATTACCGCCAAACTGACTGCTCGCATGGTTCAGCACCTCATCAATTTGCTCTGGCGTTGAGCCATCAGGTAATTCAATAATCCTATTTTGACCACCTAATTGCGCTTGTATTCTCATAGCAATACCTTTTGCGGCTGTTGAGTTATAGGAATGTCGTCAATGTTCAAAACTGGCATTATGGATCTAACCTTTCTGGAAAATTTTTAGAAAGCTGGGTGGGTTTTGCCCCTGAGGTCACAATACACGGGGGGGTTTTTAGCCGCATGCCCGTTTTTCGTTTGCATCAAAGCAGACCTAAAGAACAAAACCCTTAATAAAAAGGTAATGAACTTGAACAGACCATAGCCGCAGTTTACGACTGAAAAATTGAGATTCAAAATTTCGGCCATTCACACCACAGCACTTTGTTTATACAAACGGTTTCGTTCATGTGCAAGTTTTAAAATAAGAACACCCGTGCCCAACTCCGCAACCGAACACCTACCCATTCCCCGCTAACAGCTGGTCGGCCAGGTCGCGGGCGCTATGGTGGATGCGTTCGGCGGAGAGTAGGCGGGCAATCTCCTCCCGCCGTTGATCATCGCTAAGCTGGCGGATGGTGGTCTCACTGGCCAGCAGGGGCAGCAACGGACTGGTTGCGGCCTCGGTAGCATCCTGAGCCGCGCCTGTATCGGCATTGGCGCCTTCCCCTGCGCCAGCAACCGCTTTGGTAACCAGGTAATAGTGATGGGCGGCCGCCGCCACTTGGGGTGTATGGCTGACGGCCAGAATCTGCCGATCCGCCCCCAACCGCCGCAGCCGTTCGCCAATCGCCGCCGCCACCGCGCCACTGACCCCACTGTCCAACTCATCGACCAACAGGGTCGGGGCATGCACCCCCCCCTGCAACACCATGGCCAGCGCCAACATGGCGCGGGTCAATTCCCCGCCAGAGGCCACCTTAGCAATCGGTTGCAACGGCGTGGCGGGGTTCATCGCCACCCACAGGCTGACTAGGTCGATGCCATGCGCGCTGCCCTGTTCAGGTGGTTGCGGCACCACCCGCCATTCCAAACAGGCATGCCCCAGTTTCAGCGCGGGCAGCTCCGCCGCGACCGCCTGACTCAGTTGCTGGGCGGCCTGTTGCCGCTGCTGACTAAGCTGCTCCGCCAATTGGCGATAGGTGCTGGCCGCCGCTGCTACCACCGCCGCCAGCTGCCCCGCCTGCTGCGCATCATGGTTCAACGCGTCCAGCTTTTGCCGCCAATCGGCCAGCAGGGCGGGCAGATCATCCACCCGCACCCGATGCTTGCGCGCCGCATCACGCAGGGCGAACAATCGATCCTCCAACGTGGGCAGCTCTGACGGATCGCCCCCGCGCGCCCAGGCGGTGCCCCACGCCTCCGCCAGCCCCGCAATGCTGTCAATCGCCTGGCCAAATTCGCCCAAGCCCGCCTCCGCCGCCAGCGCGGGTTCATCCAACAGCTTATCGAGTTGCCGTTGCGCCTGGTACAATTGACTCAACGCGCCGTTGGGCGCCTGCAGCAGGTTCAGGGCGGTTTTTAGGCCAGTTTGTCGTTTGGACAGGGTTTGCAGGCGATGGCGCTTTTCCTCCAACACCGCCTCCTCCCCCTCCTGCGGGTTCAGTGCCGCCAACTCCTCCGCCGCAAAGCGAATATAGTCCTCATCACGGGTGCGGGCGGCCGCCTCCGCCGCATGCGCCGCCATGGCCGCCTGGGCATCGCGCCAGTATTGATAGGCGGTTCCCACCTGCCGCAGCAAATCGCCCCCACCCCCCGCATGGCCAGCGTACAGATCCAACAGCTGCCGCTGCTCCGCCGTATCGGTCAGGCGGGTTTGGGCGAATTGGCCAAACAGCTCCAACACCTGCACCGCCACGGTTTTTAGGCCGCTCGCGCTGACCGCGGTATCGTTGACAAAGGCGCGGCTTTTGCCATCGCGGCCAACCAATCGGCGCAGCACCAGGGTGTCGTCACCTGGCAATCCCATTTCCTGCAAACAGGCCTGCACGGGGTGGTCATCGCTTAGCTGGAAATGGGCGGTTACACTCGCCTGCTCCGCCCCCTGCCGCACCAAGCCTGCATCGCCGCGCCCACCCAGCAGCAGCCCCAGGGCGTCCAGCAGCACACTTTTGCCCGCCCCCGTTTCGCCCGTAATCACCGCAAAGCCCGGCGCAAAGCCAAGGTCGGCATGGCGCACCAGCACCAGATCGCGCAGTTGCAGGCTGATTAGCATCCCGTTTGATCCATGACATTACCCAGCAAGCAAATGGTCATCACCACGCCTGCACCCATTGCTAAAACCAATCGAACACCCAATTCTTAAGCTTAGTACCAAAGCCGACAGGCTTGTCGGTCGCCCCCTGCTCCACCACCAATTTGGCGGCCTCGGATGGCTTTAACAGGGCATAGGCATCGCGATACCAACTGCTGTTGGGGAAATTATAGGCCAACACTTGGGCGGTTTTGCGCGCCTCAACCTGCAAATCCAGCGCGACATAGATGGCCACCAGGCGATACAGCGCTTCGGGAGTGTATTGGGTGGTTTGATAGGTGGTCACCACATTCTTAAAGCGGTTCATCGCCGCGATAAATTGGCGCTGACGCTGATAATACCGACCAATCGCCATCTGTTGACTGGCCAATCGATCATAGGCCAAATCGATTTTGATCACCGCATCACGGGCATAGGGGGTGTTGGGAAACCGCTGCACCACTTCCTGCAGGGCGGTAATCGCCTGCTCGGTCGGGGTTTGATCGCGGCGACCATCCAAAATCTGCTCATAATAACACAGCGCGCGCAGGTAATAGGCATAGGCGACCTCTGGCGAGGCGGGATACAGCGAGATATAGTTGGTCAGGCTGGCAATCGCGGTGGGGTAATCGTTTTTCTGATAGCTGGCATAGGCCGACATCACCTGGGCGGGGCCCGCCATTTTGTCATAGGGGTGCAACCGTTCCACATCAGCAAAGCTTTCTGAGGCGGTTTTGTAGTCGCCATCGCGCAGCTGATCCAGCCCGCTTTGGTACAGCACATCCGCCGCCAATTCGGGCTTTGGCGCGGCATCCTTATCACCGCTGCACGCGGCCAACAACAGAATGGTCAGCAGCAGGCTAAGCGAGCTTGGCCGCAATCTACGGCTAGACCGCCCTATGTTTTGCCTGATACAGTTCGTTTCCATGGATATCATCTTTGCCCCATCGCCCAATTATCGTCCCCGCCCCGCCGATCTCCCGTGGCAGCAGGTCATCCAACATCTGGTTATTCATTACACCGAAATGAACCTGACCGATAGCCTGAATCGCCTGCGCAGTCGTGAGGCCGACGTCAGTTGCCATTATGTGATTGATGAGGAGGGGGCGATTTATCAACTGGTGGCCGATCGCCATGCCGCCCACCATGCGGGCAAAAGCTTTTGGCGGGGGGTCAGCGGCCTAAACGCCACCTCTATTGGTATTGAGCTGGTCAATAGGGGGCATGCCAATCTTGATAAGGATGGCCAATTGCCGCCCTATCCAGGCGAACAGCTGGCCAGTTTGATTCGGCTGTGTCATCACCTGATCCTGCAATACCCGATTGGCGCGTTGAACGTGGTGGGGCACTCCGACATTGCCCCCACCCGCAAAATTGACCCGGGCGAGCATTTCCCCTGGCTGTTGCTGGCTGAGGCGGGCATCGGGTTGTGGCCACCGCTGCCCGATGAGGTGGTGGCGGCGACGGCGGGGGAGGCTACGACAATGGCGGGGGATTCTGGCGCTGCACCAGCTATAGCCGCCTCCCCCAAAGCTGGCGTGCCCGCTGTTCCCCTAACCGCGGCGCAGGCGGCCAATTTTGCCGCAGGGGTGCAGGCGCTTCGCAGCATTGGTTATGATGTGGGCGGTTATGACAGGGGCGGTTATGACAGGGGCGGCGACCCAGCGGCGGGAGAATTCGATACGGATGCGATCGCCCCAGTGATTCTGGCCTTTCAACGACGATGGCTGCCCCACCA
>VEQJ01000119.1 GCA_018883285.1 Alphaproteobacteria bacterium | reverse complement strand
GCGCAACAGCCAGCCGCCGCACCTCCGCCTGCGCCGCCAATCCCAATTTCCGTGCATCCCGCTTTTCCATCCCTCCTTATACCATCTCCCCACCCAAAAGTCATCCTTTTTCTTAGAATGTTAATACAACAGACAATGGTGACTTGCAGCCAAGGTTAAAGTCGATTTATGATATTCGCCTGTAACAATATTTGATGAAAGTTTTTAATCCATGCCCGCAACCTCTATGCAAGATTTGGTCGCTCTGTGTAAACGTCGTGGCTTTATTTTTCAGGGGTCGGAGATTTATGGCGGCCTGCAGGGGATTTACGACTATGGCCCGATGGGGGTTGAGCTGAAAAACAACCTAAAGGCGGCCTGGTGGCGGGCGATGGTGTACGAGCGCGACGATGTGGAGGGGTTGGACGCCTCGATCCTGACCAATCGGCTGGTGCTGCGTCATTCGGGGCATGAGGCTACCTTTGTGGATCCGATGGTGGACTGCCGTAAGTGCAAAAGCCGCTGGCGTGCCGATCAGCTGAAAGACGGTAAGTGCGACAAGTGTGGCGCGACCGATTTGACGGAGCCGCGCCCATTCAACCTGATGTTCAAAACCACGGTGGGGCCAGTGGCGGACGATGAATCTTTTGCCTACCTACGGCCTGAAACGGCGCAGGGTATTTTCACCAATTTTAAGAACGTGTTGGATGCCACCAGCCGCAAATTGCCCTTTGGCATTGCCCAGATTGGTAAGGCCTTTCGCAACGAAATTACCCCGCGCAACTTTATTTTTCGGGTGCGGGAGTTTGAGCAGATGGAGCTGGAGTATTTCGTGATGCCAGGGGTGGATGAGCAGGCGCATAAGGACTGGGTGGCACGCCGCCTGGCCTGGTGGCAGGAGCAGGGGTTGACCAGCAACCACCTACAGCTGTTTCACCAGCCTGCCGAGGATCTGTCGCATTATTCTAAGGCGACCACCGATATTCTCTACCATTTCCCGCATGGGGTGGAGGAGTTGGAAGGAATCGCCAACCGTACCGACTTTGACCTGGGTTCCCACTCCAAAAAGCCTGAGGAATTGGGGTTAAGCGCGCATGTTTTGCCCAACGCCGATTCGGTGACCAAGCTGACCTATCGCGATTTGGACAGCAATAAGGATATTGTGCCCTTTGTGATTGAGCCGTCGGCGGGCGTTGATCGCGGCGTGCTGGCCGTGCTGTGTGAAGCCTATACGGAGGAGGCGGTGGGGGATAGCACCCGCATCGTGCTGAAGCTTAAGCCGCATTTGGCGCCGATTAAGGCGGCCGTTATTCCCCTGGCGCGCAATAAGCCAGAGTTGGTGGATGTGGCGCAACAGATTAAGAACAGCCTGCAAAAGTTGGGGCTGGGGCGCGTCTTGCTGGAAAACACGGGCAATATTGGCAAGGCCTATCGCCGCCATGATGAGATTGGCACGCCGCTGTGCATCACGATTGACTTTGAAACGGTCGAACAGTCACCCGCCAGTGCCAGCGTGACGGTGCGCAACCGCGATACGATGGCGCAGGAACGGGTGTTGGTTAGCGAGCTGGCCAGCTATTTCCAGGAATTTTACAGCCAGACTTAGTGGCGACAAGATACAGTAAGCCTGGGGCAGGCGAGGGTAGGGGGCGCGGGGGGCGACTATGTAGTCGACTAAGCTGTTGGGTCAGTGGCGGGCTCAAAATGATGGCGAACCCGTTCGATAAAGCCGTGACGCACCATATCAACCCCGACGCCAATGGCGTTGGCAAAGCCGACCGCATCGGTACCGCCATGGCTTTTGACCAAAATGCCCTTAAGCCCCAGCAGCACCGCGCCATTGTAGTGGCGGGGATCAAGCCGTAGCCGCAAGCCACGAAAGGCATGGCGGGCAAAAAGATAGCCAATCTTGGCCGACAGGGAATTTTTTAGGGTTTGTTTCAAAAAGCTGGAGTACAGGCGCGCCGTCCCCTCAGCCGTTTTGAGGGCAATATTGCCGGTAAAGCCATCGGTTACCACCACATCCACGGTGCCAGCGGTGATGTCATCCCCCTCAATAAACCCCGTAAAGTGCAACGGATCAGGATCATCCTGTAACTGTTGCGCCGCCTGCTTAAGGTCTTCGCGCCCCTTTTGCATCTCACTGCCGACATTTAACAGCCCGATGGATGGGTTGGTGAATCCCAACAGGGCGCGGGCAAAGGCATCGCCCAAATAGGCATTTTGCACCAGGGTGCTGGCATCGCTTTCGACATTAGCACCCAGATCCAACATCACGCATTCGCCCCGCATGGTGGGAAACAGGCTGGCAATCGCAGGGCGGCGAATCCCTGGCAGCATACCCAACACCGCCTTGCCCAGCGCCATCAATGCCCCCGTATTGCCCGCGGATATGGCGGCGTGCGCCTTACCCTCCCGCACGGCACGGATGGCCAATCGCATGCTGCTGTGTGGTTGGCTACGCAGGGCGACCGACGGTTTTTGATCGCCCGCAATAACGTCATCGGTATGAACAATGGTTATCGCCTGTTGCAGCTTGCTGCGGCGATTCAGCAGGGGAAGCAGCCGTTGCTGTTGCCCGAACAGCAGAAAATGCGCATCGGGATAGCGTTCATGGGCAATCGCCACGCCACGGATAACCATATCGGGTGCCTTATCGCCGCCCATAGCGTCAAGGGCGATGACCAACGGGCGTGAGCCTGTTGGGGGCAGGTCAGTGGCCGCAACCACCTGACCGATAACAGTTTCTGTAGGGGGGGGCGGTGTGGTCATCCGCAAAGCCTAAAGGTTGGCAAACAGTATGATCATAAGAAACAAAGCCCCAAATTCCCAACCAGCCGTATCCGATTTTGTTGGTTCAAACAAAATTAGGCAGCGGGGTTATGGGCAATCACGCGACGACCACGGTAGTAGCCGCAGGAAAAGCAAACGTGATGACGTTGCTTGGTTTCGCCACAATTGCTGCAGCTTTCCGCCTGACCCGTGGTCACATAATGGTGTGAACGCCGTTGGTCACGACGGGATTTCGAAGTTTTCTTCTTGGGTACGGCCATGGTTTTTTATCCTAATCACGCTGCACGGCAGCAATAAGTTCGAACAGCTCTTATAACCAATTCAACAGAATTGGTAAAGGGGGTATTGTCATTTCCTTCGCACATTACGCCGAATCGCCGCTAAACCCGCTTTAGCCAGGCATTTGGCCAATAGGTAACGGGCTGATCCACCGTCCCCTCATTGAACTCAAAGGCGGGATAGGACAGCGTAAAGTCCTTATTGCTGGCCAAAAAGCTGTTAACCGCCGATTGCGGGTTGTTCCATTCCCAATCGGGGCTGGTGCGCGGTGCCCCCACCACCTCCTGCATAATGCCATCACAAGCAACGATATAGGAACCCGCACTGACCAGCGGGCTGTACAGCTCTAATTCCTTGGCAACATGGTCGCGCAGGTGGTTGGAATCCAACAGCACCAGCACGCTTTCGCCTGGCTTAATCTGTGCCTTAACCTGATCCACCACGGCCTCATCAATCGAGCTGCCCTCAATCATCGTTAGATAGCTGGCCAGCTCATGCGATTCGATGGCCTGGCGGTTGTGGGGGCGGATATCAATGTCGATACCGATAACGCGCCCCTTGCCCATCGCCTTAAACAGACTGGCGTAGAAAATCAGGCTGCCGCCGTGGGCAATGCCCGTTTCAACAATCACGTCGGGCTTTAGGGTATAGATGACCTCAGCCAGCCGTATCATATCCTCTGGCATTTGGATTATCGGGCGCCCCATCCAGGTAAAGCTGTAAACATATTTGGCGTCCCAACCCGCCCGCACCCAGCCCTTGGAGGCGGCCGCAAAGCCGGCGGCGCTGTCCAACGGGTGCTGCACCGTTTGGCCATTATCCACAACGGTTACCATGGCTGTATCGGTATCGATGGTGATTTGCATCTATCCCTCCATAAGGCTAGCAAGTAATGACAAAAAACCCTGTTCAAAGGGGGTGGCATGAAAATTAAATGCCGTCCTTATGCGCGCAATGTCAATTGTTGGGTAATGCCGCAATGGCGCGCTTGGGTCGGTTTGGCATGACCAGTTCGGCCAAAAACGCTGTATGGCGGCGATCACATCGGCATGGCTGGTGGCCTGGCCGCTGGCCACATTGTACAGCCGATCCCCCCCATTCAGGGCGATAGCGGGCAGCAGATTCACGACATCGGCCAGCGCGATATAGTCCTTACGGGTCTGCGGATGATCCTGCAGCGTTAGGGGGCAATCGGCGCGGGCGGCCTCTATTAGGCTGCGCAAAAAGCTGGCGGGCAGGTTGCGGCCATAAACATTGGACAGACGGGCAACCCGCACCATTTGCCGCGCATCTGGCCGCGTATCGTTCAGGCACAGGCTTTCGCCCAACAGTTTGGATAGGTTGTACAAATCATCGGGGCTGTTGGGATTGACGATCAGGTCAGCCGTTTCAGTCCCCTGTTCTCGATCCTGGGGCACCCCCTGATAAACGCGCGTGGAGGAAAGATACAGCAGGCTGTCAAAGCGGCCATCGCGCAACAGCTGGCTTAGCAGGCCAACATGCGCCTCAAGAGTGTCATGCGGCCGCCCACGAAAATCGGCGGTGCGGCCAATGGCGTAGATGACGTGGCCAAGATCCTGCTGCAACCAGCTGGTATCCTGACGGGCGGGGACGGTAACGGTTGCGCCCACTGCCTGCAGCCGCTTCACCAAGGCTTGTCCGACAAAACCCTGCCCGCCCAAAATCGTCCAGCGCGCCGCCGCCAGCGCAGCGTTGGTGGGCATGCCGCCAGCCATGGTCATGACCGATAGCCTTTCACCATGGCGGGCTGGCCATGGGCAATCGCATAGGCGGGAACCTCCCCCCGCACGATGCTGCCCGCGCCAATCACGCAGCCCTGGCGCAGGATGGCTCCGTCCAGCAGCACGCAGTTGGCACCAATCCATACATCATCCTCAATC
>VEQJ01000376.1 GCA_018883285.1 Alphaproteobacteria bacterium | reverse complement strand
GAGTTTGTACTGATCTAGCTGAAACATACGGTTGATGGCGTTAGTCACTTTGCCGCGATCATCGTAATTGGTGTAGAGAATAGTGGGGCGCTTTGAATTTGCTAAGCTTAGATGCCCTAAGCTTTCAAGCCATCCCATCGGGTTTTTGTTGTAGCGATGATCCACAGAAGGATCGAGCCTAAACTGCATATTGTTTAATCCCAGTACCTTCAAATTTTCTTCATCAAAGCCAAAGCCAAAAAAGGCCAGGGTTTCGGCGTCTCTCAGCATCTTTTTGGCTTTTTCCTTAATCTCCTCGTCTCTAGATTTGTCTTCGCCGATCACGCTGATGTTTTCGGCAGCTTCGTTGATCAGATTTTGTAGCTCGCCATCGCTTTGCGTATTGCCATATGCACGAATCGGTCGGGTTGACCCGCTGGCCTTTTCACGAACCTGGCCATAAACATGCAGAATTTCCAGTTTGTCTAACACTGCCTGTGCACCTGGTTCATTCAATACTTGGCTTAGGGTGTCATAGAGATAGTATTCTAATGACACATCGTAGTTAAAGGTGATGATGTTGAGGTTATCGAGGCTGCGGTTTAGGGCTTCGGGCAATCCATTATCGCCCTTTTCTCCTTCTAACGCGCGGTCACTGAGCAGATCGTGCCGTAAAAAGCGATACCAGTTTTGTTGGTCTCCGTAGTTGCCATCATTTCTCTTCTCTGCCTTAAGAATAATCTCTGCGATAAGATGGCGGCCAAGCTTAATCATCTCTTGTTTTGTCTCATCCTGCTTCTGTTCATGGTCGCCATAAAGTTGATGGAGGAAATAATCGATGTTGATGGGGTTGTAGCGCTTAATATCGTTGATAAAGTTTCTAAGACGTTCGATAGAAGGAGGATTGCGCTGAAATGTCTCGGTGTTTTCTGCGGGCATTCTATTCTCCGCAGCAGCTTTCACCCTCTCCACCAACTCCGCCCCAGTGGGGTAGTGATAGGGGACGGAGGCGCCCGCGCCCAGGATTAAGACAGTCTTTTTTTTAAACATGGCCGCTGGCGTCCTTGGTTGAAGAGGTTGCGCGGGGGCGGGGCGTGCTAAACCACAGCCCCGCAGCACCCCCCTACTGACAGGCCAGGCATTCCTCATAATTGTTGGAATTGTCGGCCTGAAGCAGCGGATGGGTGGTGGGCAACATCGGCTCCCT
>VEQJ01000118.1 GCA_018883285.1 Alphaproteobacteria bacterium | reverse complement strand
TACCACGCATGATTCTCGCCAAGCGGCCGATTTAATCGATGGATTTAAAGCAGAAAATCTCCTTGCGGATAAGGCTTATGACTGTAATTCTATTATAGAAAAATCGATCCTTCAAGGGATAAATCCTTTTATTCCATCCAAAAGAAATCGAAAAATTCAGCGGGACTACGATCAAGATTTGTACAAATCTTCATAAGGCATCTTGTTGAAAATGCTTTATTTGAAACAATGGCGTGGAATTGCCGCGCGATACCTTAAAAATACAAAATCTTTCCTCGCCGCTGTCCACATCCGATGCATCATTATGTGGGCAAAAATCTCGTGACTATACTATCTAATGCCGAATCAACAGGAAATACCATATTTCCACCTAGCCCCAAGCCCTAAGCCATCTCCCCTAACAGCTCACACCGCCCGAAAGGTAACGACCAGCACGTCGCGATAGGCGGGCTGGGTGGGGTCGATGGGCGTGACGGGGGTAACGCCATGCATCACCCGTCGATCCTCCACCAACGCGGCATCGAATGGCTGGGTCAGGGTAAAGCTGCCTAAGGGCTTGGCATAGGCTGAAGCCGATGATGGGGCAGGTGATAGGTCACCCCCCTGGCCAGCCTGCTGATCGGGGATGGCATGCACCTGGGTGGTGCCGCTGGCGATATTGATGCGGTTGATCATCAGCACCAACACATGATCCACCCCATCGCGGTGCACCCCCTCTGGCGTGGGTTTGCCCAGCATTGCCGCCGCCGCCTCAATCCGAAACTGATGCACCTCCACATGCCAATTGGGCACCGCGGGGTCAATGCCGCCGAACAGCTGGTGACAGAAGGTCAGGATGGTGGTCAGGCTTTGGCCGCCACCAATGGCGGGCTCAATCGGTTCAAACTACCGCTCAATTCCGCCGTTCAGGCTGTTGTAGTCGATGCTTTGATAGTGCGGCTGATGCGGTTGCCGTTGCACAGTTTGGCCAGCAGCCGCCTCCGCCGCCCCCCGATAAACTGCCCGATACACCCCATGACGGCGTTTGCGATAGCGTCCCTGATCCGCCATATAGCGATCGGGGTGCAACCTGTTCCAGCTGTCGGCAAAGTCCGCCCAATCGCTCAGCGACCCGGCCGCCTGCAACAGCGGCAACATCTGGTTCGCGGGCACAAAGGCAAAGCCAGCGCGCAGGAAGTCATCCAGAGTAAAGGATGCGGGCGCGGCGGCGGGTATCATAGCCACCCCCTTCCCTAATGGCGGAAATGGCGGACGGCGGTCAGCACCATCGGGATGCCCGCCTTATCGGCGGCGGCGACCACCTCCGCATCGCGCATGCTGCCCCCTGGTTGGATACAGGCGGCAATGCCCGCCGCCAATGCCTTCTCCAGCCCATCGGCAAAGGGGAAAAACGCGTCGGAGGCGATGACGGCACCAGCAGGATCGGTTTGCTGCCGCGCCTTTTGCAGGGCGAATTCCACCGCATCCACCCGACTCATCTGCCCCGCGCCGATACCGATGGTGGCCAAATCGCGGCTAAGGACGATGGCGTTCGATTTCACATGTTTGGCAACCAGAAAGCCAAAGCGCAGTTCGGCCAGCTGCGCCGCACTGGGTTGCGCCGCGGTTGGAACCGTCACATCCTGGTACAGGCCGACATCCTGCCCCTGCGTCAAAAAGCCGCCCTGCAGGGTTTTGATCTCTGGGCTGGCCAGCTGTGACTGATAACGCTGCACCTGCAACACCCGCAGGTTTTTCTTAGCCTGCAACCGTTGCAACGCCGATGCGCTGTAGCTGGGCGCCAACACCACCTCAGCGAACAGGGCGGCGATTTGCTCCGCCACCGCCTCATCCACCTCAACATTGCAGGCGATGATGCCGCCAAAGGCACTGACGGGGTCGCAGGCCAGGGCTTTGTGCCACGCATCCAACGCGGTTTTGCCCAGGGCGACGCCGCAGGGGTTGGCATGTTTGATAATCGCCACCGCTGCCTCTGCCCCCGCGCCAAAGCTGTCGTCAAATTCTTGCACCAGTTGCCAGGCGGCGTCACTGTCGGCCAGGTTGTTATAGCTTAACTCCTTCCCCTGCAACTGGTTGGCGTTGACCACCCCGCCACTGCCCCCGACCGTGGCATACAGGGCGGCGGCCTGATGCGGATTTTCGCCATAGCGCAAGCTGGCCAGCTTGCTGCCCGCAATTACCATGGGGGCGGCCAAGGGCTCCGCCACCTGTTCTGCCACCTGCCCCGCCACCTGTTCAGAAAGCCAGCGGGCGATTAGGGCATCATAGGCCGCCGTCACCGCAAAGGCCTTGGCGGCCAGCTGTTGCCGCATCGGCGCACTGATAACCCCGCCATGCGCCGCCGCATCAGCTGCCACCCGATCAAAATCCTGCGGATCGGTCACAATCGCCACATGGGCATGGTTTTTGGCCGCACCACGGATCAGGGCGACGCCGCCAATATCGATCTTTTCAATACATTCGGCCACGCTGCCCCCCGCTAGCAGGGTTTCGGCAAAGGGGTACAGCGTCACCACCACCAGGTCGAGGGGGGGGATGGCGTGCTGCGCCAACTGATCCATATCGGCCGCCACGTCACGCCGCGCCAGAATGCCGCCGTGAATGGCGGGGTGCAGGGTTTTGACCCGCCCACCCAGAATTTCAGGAAAGTTGATCAGCGATTCAACCGCCTCCACCGGCAAGGCCGCCTGCTGCAAAAACTGGTGGGTGCCACCGCTGGCAAAAATCCTGCTGCCCGCCGCCGCCTGGCACAGACGGCTTAAAAATTGGTCAAGACCTGTTTTGGTGTAAACGGAGGCAAGGATGTTCATCGGCTAACTCAGCAATATGTGGTAATGGAATGGATGTGCTGTAACCGATAAGCCCATTTGACCGATTTGTCACCCTGGCTGTTTCCCCGAACATTTCGCTTGGCTAAGGGCAAAGTTTCTGATAGAAGCGGCCAAATTGGTTTTTTCCATCAAACAACCCTTTTGTTCCCAAAGAGATTTTTCCATGGCTGTTGAACAAACCCTATCCCTGATTAAACCCGATGCCACCCGCCGCAACCTGGTTGGCGCGATTTGCCAAGTGTTTGAGGCGGCCGACCTGCGGATTGTGGCGCAAAAACGCCTGCACCTGACCCTGGAACAGGCCAAGGCCTTTTATGCCGTCCATGCCAGCCGCCCATTCTACAACGATTTGTGCAGCTATATGGCCAGCGGCCCTATCGTCGCCATGGTGTTGCAGGGTGAGGGGGCGATTGCCAAAAACCGCGATGTGATGGGCGCCACCAACCCCGCCAATGCGGCTGAGGGCACCATTCGCAAATTGTTTGCCGAATCGATTGAGGCCAACAGCGTTCATGGCTCCGACGCGCCCGAAACCGCGGCGCAGGAAATTGCCTATTTCTTCAGCGGCCTGGAATTGGTTGGCTAAACGGTTCACCGCAAAGCCCTTGTGAACCCTGTCGGCTTTTGGGCATGATGGTTGCCGCTGTGCAAGCTGAGGGGAAGATGGTATGACCCAAGGCGTTACCGACTGTAAACCGCGATGGCATGACGCAAATTTCCTTAACCACCCCACCCTTGACGGTTGAACGGCCACCATCGCATTTACAGGCTGGTCAACCCTTTGCCGTGGTGGTGTTGGGTTCCAGCTCCATCACCGCTGAGGCGTTTTATTTCTGGCCCAGCCTGCCGCTGGTCGGCCTGTACCGCCAGCCTGGGGATGAGGCGCCGTTGACCAGCCCGTTGCAGCTGAAGCAATCCTGCCGCTTTATAAGCCAACCGAATCAATCGGTGCGGTTGGATCCCGTGTCGCTTCACCGCGCCTTTGACATCCTGTTGCCCTATATTCAGGCCGCCAGCGCCAGCGGCGTTCAGCGTTTTTTCGGCGTGGCGACTGAGGCGTTTCGGCGCGCCGACCCCGCCATGGTCGACAGTTTTTTGCAGGCGATTTATCACCGCAGCCATGAAAAACTGGCCATCACCCTGATTTCTGGCGCTGAGGAGGCGGAGTTGGCGGCGGCGGCGGCCAGCTGGCAATTGGGGGAATCGGCGGCGGGCGGCCTGGTGCTGGATTTCGGCTCCGCCAGCCTGGATCTGGCCTGGATGCAGCGGGGTAAGGTGTTGGCGGCGGACAGCCTGCCGCTGGGGCCGCTGTGCAATGATCATGCGGGGCGCGCGGTGCAGGAATTGTTGATCAGTCGGTTGGGGCGGCAACTCAACGGCCAGCCCCTGATTTTGCGAGGTGGGTTGATGACCCGCACGGGGCTGATGGCGCTGCGAGAGGCGCATTACCCCCTGGATCGGATTGATGGCTTTGCGGTCAGCACATCGGCGTTGCTGCCGATTTTGGCGCGTTGGATGCATCAGGATTTTACCAAATCGCGGGAACTGGCGGTGCGCTTTAACCTGGCCGCGGGGCAGCAACCCTATTTCGCCTATGCGTTGCAAGTCTTGCACGGCCTGCTCAGCGCCACCAACCCGTCCAACATTATTTTTACCCAGGCTGGATTGCATGAAGGGTTGGCCTATGGGCTGTTCCCCTCCGATTGGCGGGGGCAGGATCGGATGTTGGATTGGTGCCAACGGCTGGCCGCCCCCTGGACAACGGCCAGCAGCGAGGCCTATCTGCAAGAGCTTGAAAAACAGGTGTTGTTGCAACAACCAATGCCCAGCCATTGGCATCGCCGTCTGTTAAAGGCCTTATGCTGGCTGACCCTGGTGCAACAGGCGGTGGCGGCGGGGCAGACACCGTCCCCCCTGCCGCTGTTGACCAACGCGACGATCCCGGAACTTAGCCCGCGGGAACGGGTGTTCCTGCTTATCGCGCTGATTTTTTACGAACATTTGCAGGAGGTGCATCGGGGCAAGCTAGAAGCCTTTGCCAAGCTTATGCCGCATGAGGATATTGCCCGCGCCCAAAATCTGGGCTTCCTGCTGCGGGAAATTGCTGAGCTGTTGCTGACCATGCCCGCCCCCTATGGCTGGGGGCACAGCGCCCCGCCCGCCGCTGGCC
>VEQJ01000375.1 GCA_018883285.1 Alphaproteobacteria bacterium | reverse complement strand
GGTGGGGCTGATCAATGCGGCCAAACGCCGTCCGAATCAGCTATCGGGGGGGCAGCAGCAGAGGGTCGCCATCGCCCGCGGCCTGGTGCACCAGCCCAGGGTGCTGATTTGCGATGAACCGACCAGTGCGCTGGATGGGGAAACTGGTCAAAAAATTATGCAGCTGATTATCAATATCGCCCGCCGCCCTGGCCGCTGCCTAGTCATCGTGACCCACGACACCCGCATCTATCACTACGCGGATATGATTGCCCAAATGGAGGATGGGATGATTAAGACGATGCAAACCCCCGACAAGTTGGAATGGCATTAGGATGGGCAATACGACCACGCTAAGCTTGCTAAGCCAGCTGGCTTTTAACGGTTATGTTGGCCAATGGCTGGTTTTTGCCTTTTTTCTGCCTATCTGGCTGATGCTGGCTCTTACGATTTGGCAAAATGGGGGCAGACAATCCTTGAATGCAGCCAACAACAATGGCGGCTGGCGGGTTATGGTTACAATCCTTAGCGTGGGATTGTTCGTCTGGCCATTTTTTAGCCTGTTGCCGTGGACAGTCGCCTGTTACTACTTAGTTTGCGCGATAGCGGTCGCCGCCTATCATTGTCGGTATAAGGCTTTGGTAAAAATGGTTCGTTCGGCGGGGGCGGCGCTGCTGGGCGCTGGAATATTGTTGTTGATTTGGATTTGGAGAGGATGACACCGTGATTTTGACCAAGAAATTTTCACTATATCTCGCGCTGGTGGGGTTGGTGGCCGCGTTGGGGCTGGTATGGGTCATGCATCGCCCACTTCCGCCACAAAATCCGCCAGTTGCCCCCGTCAGCAACCCTTATCCCGCTAGCTTGGCGGCGGCGGGCATAGTTGAAGCGCGCGGCGAAAACGTCAATATCGGCGTACCCGTCGCGGGCTTGATTGACCAAATGTTGGTCAATCAGGGGCAGGAGGTGGCGGCGGGGCAACCGCTGTTTAAGCTGGATGATCGGGAACTGGCGGCACAGCTGCGGGTCAATCAAGCCAATGTTGCTCTGAAACAGGCACAGTTAACCAAGCTGCGTGGCCAGTTGCAGCGGTTGCAGTCGGTTGAGGATCAACGCGCCATCAGCCAAGAGGATTTGCAAAATCGTCAGAACGACGTCGCGGTGGCAGATGCGGAGTTAAAGGCGGCTGAGGCGGGGGTGTACCAGGTCCAACAG
>VEQJ01000374.1 GCA_018883285.1 Alphaproteobacteria bacterium | reverse complement strand
CCCGTGGTCTGTAACGTAGCTGGCCGTCCGCCCAGACGACCTCAAAGAAAATTGCCGAGGCCCGGGTTTCCTACGGCGGCAAGGGTCAGGTGACGAAGGTGCAACAACCCCGCTACGGCAGCCAGCTGATCGACATCATCTCCCCGTTCTAATGGATGGAGTGGGGTAGCGGGGGGAGTTGGGTAAGAACTTGGCAGGGAATGGATCGAGAGTTAGCGGCTAACAACAGGCTGTCGTCCCTCCTCCATCTTGCGCGCGGCCTCTATCTCCTCCACCACCGTCGAAATCCAGTCCCTTTCTGGTACCGATTCAGCAACCGCAACCACAAATTCTTGGATAAGTTCAGCACCTGCATAACCAAAAATTTTGTCTCTGTGTTGATGGATACTAGTTGCAGATATGCGGTATATATCCACCATCTCTTTATCTGCAAGCAATGCTGTTGGGCTTTCTGTCAAAATTGATAACACAATTTTATGAGATTTTGATCTTTCTGGCACCTGACCATCTTGGCTTTTTGTCTTTTTAATTTTAAAGTTAGCTATTAGACTATAAATAAACCGATCAATGTTTTTAGGATTAAAAGGTGATAGATTGTAAATTATTTCTTCAATGTGTTCTTCGGGAAATTTTTCGGTTTTTTGACTCATAGTTCGATGCGCCAAAATATATTCTGGAACAAATTGATTAATCAGAAGTTTTTGGATCGAATCTACAAAAGATTCCGTGCCAGTAAACCTCTCGGCATCTTGACCCTCCTTATCTTTACTCTCATTATCTTTTACAAAAGCGTAACCATCCCTAATTTTTTTATAAGCCTTATAGATATTAGGCTTAATGGATCCATGCGAAACGCCCTTAGACCATTTTTTTGATTTTTTATGAACCTCTTCAACAGTTGACCAGGTTGGACTGATCTTATCCACAACCAGTTTGAACTCTGTTGGGGTTAGCTGCGATTTCTCTGGAAATTTTTCATTAAAATACCCCAAAACAGCCCTGACCACATAGGGGTCAAAAAAACCAGCCGCGACATCCTCTTGACTAAGAAACATTTGCAAAACCTATTTGAATTTAAATTTTCTTATATGTATAGATAAAAAATTAAAAAACGCAACATATTTTTAAAAATAACCTGTTATTGCGATTTTAGCTGTACAGCGCGGCGATCTGTTGGGCGCGGAGCAGGGTGGGGG
>VEQJ01000117.1 GCA_018883285.1 Alphaproteobacteria bacterium | reverse complement strand
CTCTTGCAACATGGCCTGATAGCGGTTCAGGCGGGCGCTGTGATCCCGCCACCAGCTATCGGCACTACCTTTCGTGACCACAATCCGCAACAGCTGTTCGGTGGCGTTGCTGTCCAACAGGCGCAGGCTTCGGCGCAGGGCATCAACCGCCCGCTTTTCCCACAGGGTGTGCAGGGTCAGCTTGCTTAGCCCTTCCTCAATCACCCGCAGCTGCAGGGCATCCTCCAACTGCCAACGCAGCTTGCAGGCCTCGGCTGGCTTCAGGCCGATTTTGTAGCCTTCCTGCAACACCATCAGACCGCTATGCCACAGATTCAGCGCGCTGCAGGATGCGGCATCCTCCTCCGGGAAACCAGCGTCTATCAACCGCTGCTTTTCGGCCATCAACTGCTCCAAACGATGCTCACCCAACAAGTCGGGCAGCTGGCTCATCACCTCGGCATAGGCCATCTGGTTAACGGTCGCAAACTCCGCCTCGGCATGGTCATCGCCGCCACACAGCACCCACCACCAGCAATTTTGCTCAACCACATCGGCCAGCCGTTGGAATTGCTCCAGCAGCACATTGGGATCCACCTTGCCATCCAACTGCAACAACCCTGCCCAGCGGCGATGCAACGCAAAGCTTTCGCGCACCAGGATATAACCGCCCGCCACCTGGGTAATGGTGCCGTTGACCGATTCTTGCAACTGATCAATGCGATGCAGACCCAGGCGGTTGATCAGGCTGTTGGTCAACAACATCAGATCAATTTCCTGATTCAACGGATGCCGATCAATTTCCTCCCCAAAGCGATCGCGCACCGTTTTGGGGAAATAGTGGGTCAGATACTGCACCAGGCCATGTTGCGCCTCAGACTTAGCCTCCCGCAGCTGTTCACGCAGGGCAATCTTTGCATGCGACATCAACACCGCCAATTCGGGGCGGGTTAATCCCTGGCCACGCAATGCCCGCTCCTGCAGCTGATCATCGCTTGGCAAGCGGTTCAGGGCGCGGCTAAGGAATCCTTCCTGCTCCAAACGGCGCATCAATTTGCCATGCGCATCGACCAGACGGGGTGCCTGCGCCTCAATCATGGACAGGGCCAGATTCTGCAAACGGTTGTTGCGCAGGATCAGGGCGACCACCTCATCGGTCAGCTCAACCATCAGGCTGTCGCGATCCGCCGCGGTCAGCTTGCCCGCCAACTCCGCCTGGCTGAACAGGATTTTCAGATTGACTTCATGGTCGGAGCAATCAACGCCGCCCGAATTGTCGATAAAGTCGGTGTTAATCCGCCCACCTTTCAGGGCGTATTCAACGCGTCCGCCCTGGGTAAAGCCAACATTGGCGCCCTCAGCCACCACCTTAGCCCCAATCTCATGACCATTAATGCGCACCAGATCATTAACGCTATCCGAAACCGATAGATGGCTTTCATCCTCAGCCTTAACATAGGTGCCAATACCGCCCAGCCATAGCAGATCAACAGGCAGCCTTAGCATCGCCCGAATAATATCGTTGGGATCAACATCCTTGGCCTCAACGCCCAACCATTCTGCCACCGCGGGATCCAGCGTCACATTTTTGGCAGAACGCTTAATAATCTGCCCGCCTGGCGAAAGCAGGCTGGCGTCATAATCTTCCCAACTGGAACGCGGCAAATCAAACAGGCGTTTGCGTTCGTTCCAACAAGCCTGTGGATTTTCGGGATTGGGATCCAAGAAGATATGTTGATGGTTAAAGGCCGCCTGCAATTTCAGGTTTTTGGACAGCAACAGCCCATTGCCAAACACATCGCCCGACATATCGCCGACACCCACCACCGTCAACGGCTCCTGATCGGCGTTACGCCCCATATCGCAGAAATGACGCCGAACCGATTCCCATGCCCCGCGGGATGTGATGCCGATTTTCTTGTGGTCATAACCCTTGCTGCCACCTGAAGCAAAGGCATCGCCCAACCAGAAATTATACTCCGCCGCAATATTGTTGGCACGGTCAGAGAAGGTCGCCGTGCCCTTATCCGCTGCCACCACCAGGTAATGATCATCCTCATCATGCCGTGTTACCTGGGGTGGGGGTGCCACCTTACCCTCTACCAGATTGTCGGTGATATCCAACATGCCACGAATCAACAGGTCATAGGCTTGTTTGCCCAAATCGGCCATCGATTGCTGGTCGGTTGGGGTTGATTTCACCACAAAGCCACCCTTTGCCCCAACCGGCACAATCACAACATTCTTAACCAGCTGCGCCTTAACCAGCCCCAGAACTTCCTGACGAAAATCTTCACGGCGATCCGACCAACGGATACCACCGCGGGCAATCTTACCACCCCGCAAGTGCACCCCTTCCATCAACGGGCTGTACACAAAGATTTCGGCAAAGGGGCGTGGGGCGGGCAACCATTCCAAATTGGTGCCCAAAATTTTAAAGCTTAAGCACGGTTTGGCCGACCCATCCTCAGACTGTTGGTAATAGTTGGTGCGCACCGTTGCCTGCAACAAATCGACCAGGCTACGCAAAATCCGCTCTTGCTCTCTGGTCGCTTTATCGGCCAGCAATTGATACACCAGGGTCAGTTGTTGACGCACCACGGGCAGATTGACCGCGGCGGGATCAAAACGCGCATGAAAGGCGTTCATGATATGCACCGCTACCTGGGGCAAGGCCAGCAAGCTTTGTCCCAAATAGCTTTCATTGTAGCCCGCCCCCAACTGGCGCAACCATTTGAGATAGGCGCGCAGCACGGTAATCTCACGCCCTGTTAAGCCAGCCGTCAAAACCAGACGATTCAGCTCATCATTTTCCAGCTTGCGATCCCACAAATCCTGCAACAGGGTGGTCACCCGCTCAGCCAGGTCGGCATCGATGGTTACATCCGCGGGCAAGGCAACCGTGATGTCATTCAAAAACAACAGTTCCTGCGCGCCATTGCCACAGCCCCCACAAAACGAAACGGATTTTCGTTGATAAGGCGGATTCCCATGCGATCCAACAGGGGGGTAATATCGGCCAACGCAACCGGTTCAGCGTGCTGAAACAGCTTAAGCTTTAACCGCTGCTCCTGCGGGTGGGTGGTGGGCAGCACATCGGTGGACAGATGAATCTTTAAATTGCGTTTTTGGCTAAGCGCCAACAAAAATGGCAAATCCTCAAAGGCATTTTCGGGGGTAAAGCGCTCTTGATACGACAGGCTGAAACCGTTTTTCAGTATCTGCAGATAGGGATTCCACAATTCTGGCGCGTCACGGCGGATTACCCCCTCCAACCGCTCTTCCCAGCTTTGCGCCAACTGCTGCATCGCCTCTTCCAACTGGTTCCAATCGGCCTCAATCAACGCACCACCGCTGGCGGTTAGCACCAAATGAATCCGCATAAAGGGGGATTCGCCGGTTTGCAGCAGCAATTGGCTTTGCCGCCCGCCCAACTGATCCTCAAGATAGCGCACCAGTTTTTGCTCCAAGGTGGTGCTGTAGGCCAGGCGCGGCACATAAATAAAGCAGCTAACAAAACGCAGCAGGGGGTCATAACGACCAAACAGTGCCAATTTCTGGTGGTCTTGCAGATACAACAGGCTGATGGCCATTTGATAAATCGTCTCATCATCCATCTGCAACAATTCATCGCGGGGCAGGGTTTCCAGGATGTGCATCAAGGCCTTGGCATTGTGACTGTCGGCCAGAAAACCGCTACGCTCTTGAATCTCTTTAACTTTTTTGCGCAGCAGCGGGATCTCAAGAATCGATTGCACATAAACGGCTGAGGTGAACAGGCCAACAAACCAAAACACCTCCTGCAACTGCCCCTTAGCGTCATAGAATCTAAGGCCGATAGCATCCATCAAAACAGGGCGATGCACGGTTGCAACCTGGCTGGTTTTCACGATCGAAAATGTCCCACCCAGCAACATAAATTTTTTGGCCTTGGTCGACATGTCCGACAACTTTCGGGCACCCGCAAACAGGGTGACGCTGTCATCCCGCAACACGCCCAAACCACTGCCAGGCACCACCACCAACCGCTCTTCCAGGCTGCTATCCTGGTCATTCTTATCGCCGCTGGTGCCGGGTTGGTATTTCAGGCTACGGCTGCCCAAAAAGGTAAAACGGCCATTGTCTAACCAGCTAAGAAAGGCATTAACCTCTGCAATTTCATCGGCGGGCAGTTTCGATTCCTGCAACCTGGCCTGCATCGCCTGCAACCGTTGGCGCATGGGTTGCCAATCGCTGACCGCGTGCCGCACATCGCGCAAAACCTGGGTCAATTTGCTGCTGATTAGCTCAATTTGGGCAGGTACCAAGGCGCCGGTGGTAAAAAATTGTTGCCAGGATTCCAGCACGATAGCGCCCTTGGGGGGCTTAGACGACAACGGCTCTGTGGATTGTGAGGGTGCCAATGCCAACAGCTTTCCCCCCTCATCACGAACCGCATTCATGATGGGGTGGATAACCAAATTAACATTTAGCCCCGCCTGGTTTAAGGCAGCCGTCACCGAATCCACCAGAAACGGCATATCGTCGGTAACAATTTCTATCAACAGACCCTCGGCACGCTCCACCACACGCAAATTGGGCTGGCCAATCGCGCGCTGACCGCCAAGATCTACCATGCTTAGCAGGCCATCGGCCTGACCCGTGACCCCCAAACGGTTCCAATCCGCTGGGCTGATATGCTGATAAAACAGTTTGGCGACCTGATCCCAATCCCAACCCTGTGGCACCGCAACATCGGCAGCCCCCGTCAATCTGGCCAACAATTCGCTAGAGTTTTGCGGGTTGGCCAATGATCCGCCCTGTTGATGATGATGGTTTTTGGCGGCAGCATTCATGGTTTTGGCAATGCGGGTAAGGGGTTAGCAGCATTAACGCTAAGCAGGGCTTTGCACCTGAAGCAGGCTTACCATACCTAATTAGGGCATGACCACCCCTTATTAAGCGCATCGCAACAAAATTGATTGATGATCACAAAACCCCAGCAGGGCTGGCGTTTACCAGATATCCAATCAGACAGCCACCTCAGGCCTAACACTATGC
>VEQJ01000116.1 GCA_018883285.1 Alphaproteobacteria bacterium | reverse complement strand
AAGTTCAATCGATGCTGCATCACCAGATACAGCGCGCCGCCAGGCGACAAAAAGCGGGGCGCATCGGCAATCAATCGCGTCAACACATCCATGCTTTGCGCCGCGCCCTGGTGAATCGGCGGGTTGCTGACAATCGCATCAAAGCGCTGATGCAGATCCAACGCATCCAGGCGGTCACCATGCAGCAGGCTGGCACTGGCCAAGCCATTACCATCGGGCAGGTTGGTGGCGGCGGCCTGAAGCGCCAGGCTGTCAATGTCAATCAGGGTTAGGCGCTGTTTGGGCTGGCGGGCACGCAGCGCGGCCGCAATCACACCAACGCCACTGCCATAGTCCAACACCCGCTGATCGCCCGCAAAAGCAGGCAGATGCGCCAACAAAAATTCGGTTCCCGCATCCAGGCGACCATGGGCAAAACAGCCTGGATAGCTGGTCAGGGTCAGCTGTTGGGGGGCGGCCTGGCTGGCAGGCGGATTGGCAGGCTGGCTAGCATCGGCGGCCAGGGGGGAAACGGCTAGGGAAGGAATCGTCATCGTCACGGCCTCAGCCCAATCGGCCAACGCCCCCTGCCCTATTGGCGCGGTTTTGACCGCCTGCAACAGGCGGCCGTGCGCCTTACTGGCCAGCACTTCGGCATTACCAAAAACCTCTGCCAGCGCGCGATCGGCGCTTTTGATGCCGCCACGGTTGTGGCCATAGACCCACAGCTTGCCCCCCACATCCAACCGCGCCCCCAACAGGTGCAACCACATCATCCCCTCTGCCCGCGCCTTTGGCCAGGCCAGCAAGGCGTTTTGCCAGCGCACTTCCGCCGGTTGCGTTATCCAATCGGGCAGCGTTACCTGAAAGCGATGGAAAAATTCGACTGCCGAGTTTGACGGCCGTTCTGGCGCCGCGTCAGAATCGGATTCTGCACCCCCCTGCGCATCAGTCGCGGTTCCATTGGCGGAAGACAGGTCGGCATCGGGTTCCCCCACCCAAATCGCCGCACGGCAATCGGCCAAATCCTGAACCATCAGCTCCACCAGCGGCTTAAGCTCTCCAGCATGCGACAGGGGGGGCAGGGTTAGCATTAAAGGCCGTTACACCACCGCCTCATTAAACAGGCTGCTCACCGACTCATGCTCCCGCACACGCCGAATCGCCTCCGCCAGCATTGGCGCCAGGCTTAGGATGCGGATTTTGCTGCAGGCCAGCACGTCGGGCGTTGGGCAAATGCTGTCGGTAATCACCAGCTGTTTCAGAACAGAGTTCTGAATACGCTCCAGCGCGGGATCTGATAAGACGCCATGGGTGATATAGGCCGAAACGGTGGCCGCCCCCTGTTCCATCAGTGCAGTGGCGGCGTTGACCAATGTGCCGGCGGTATCAACCATATCGTCCACCAGAATGCAATCGCGCCCCTTAACCTGGCCAATCACGTTCATGACTTCGGAAACGCCCGCCTGTTCCCGCCGCTTATCAATAATCGCCAAATCGGTATTCAGGCGGCGCGCCAAGGAACGGGCACGCACCACACCGCCCACATCGGGCGACACGATCAGGGGCTTATTCTCCTTAAACTGCACCTGCATATCATGCGCCAACAGCGGGGCGGCGTACAGATTGTCCACCCGAATGTTGAAAAAGCCCTGAATCTGGGCGGCGTGCAGATCCACCGTCACCACATGGTGGGCGCCCGCCACCGTCAGCAGATCCGCCACCAGCTTGGCCGTAATCGGGGTGCGGGGCATCGATTTGCGATCCTGACGGGCATAGCCAAAATAGGGAATCACCGCTACCACAGGCTGCGCCGATGCCCGTTTCAGGGCATCCAGTAGGATCAGCAGCTCCATCAGGTTATCGTTGCTTGGGCGGCTGGTTGATTGCACCACAAAAACTTGCTGGCCGCGCACATTTTCCTGAATTTCCACAAATACCTCGCTGTCGGCAAAGCGACGCAGGTTGGTGGGGGTCAAATCTTGCCCCAAACGCTTAGAGATTGCCTCAGCCAGGGGGCGATTGCTGCTGCCAGAAATGATTTTCATTGAAAGTATCTTTTAGAATAAAGGTTATTGTTGCAGCCAGTCATAGCATGTTGGTGTGGGTTGTCTATTCTTTTGCGTTTAGGCCTTTTCCATTTAGGCCGTGCGCATTCAGCCCACCAACCTATCCCCCCTTAGGCTAGGGCGATTGCCGCGACCTGGCGGCCATAGTCCGACTCTGCCCGATGGGTGGCACGGCGAAAACTGAACCAGTCGGCCTCATCCCCATAGGTATCGTGCGGCAAAACTTCCACAGCGGGCACGCCCGCCGCCGCCAATTGATCCCTAACCACGGCGGACAGGTTGAATCGCCACTTATTGGCCTCAGACGGAATTGCCACAGGCTGATTGGGCGATGACCAGGGCTGAAAATGCGCCTCATAAGCGGGATTGATGGCCAAAAACTGATCGCGCAGATCTTCACCCGCCTGAAAGCTGGTGGCCTGCAAATGGGGGCCAGCGGCAGCCCGCAGTCGGCTAAGATCTGCCCCCAACGCCTGCAACCGTTGCAATGTCGCGGGCACCACCCCCGCCACCGTGCCGCGCCAACCCGCATGAACAGCCGCCACCGCCGCAATGTCGGGCGCGTATAGCAGCAGGGGTAGGCAGTCGGCGGTCAAAACCCCGATGACCAGGCCAGGGGTTTGGGTAATCACGGCATCCCCGCGCGGCCTATCCTGATGAGCAAAGTCTGGCCAATCGGAGCGGTTGGCGCTGTTCATCACCACCACATCGGGGCTGTGCGTTTGGTATAGGGTTACCAGCGGGCTAACAGCCCTATCGCCCCCCGCCCCGTCATCCAGCATGTCCGCCATCAGCGCGCCCACCACCCGTCGGCGATTTTCGGCGACCGCGGCGGCGGTATCCGCGCTGCCCAACGCCACATTCAGGCTGTCATACAGGCCGGCGCTGATCCCCCCCTGGCGGCCAAAAAAACCATGGCGGACGGGCACCGCCGCATCGCTAAGGCATTGGGCGGTCATAAAAGGCGGCGGCGGGAATAATGGTGTCACCCCCCGACTATAACAGACCCTACCCCCATGCTCAAACCCCTATGCCACGATGGCATCTTCGGCTATAGTCATTCCACTTTGAAAATCTCCAGTGCTGCAATGTCTCGTAACATTTTCGCAGGCTGGATATTTCTAAATTGAAACAACGATAAAACAGCTGTATGAGCATTTTTTCCTACCCTGAACGCATGTTGGCCTGGCGCTATCTGATGCCACGGCGGCGCGACCGTTTTATTTCGATGACCGCCTGGTTTGCCCTAATCGGCATCATGTTGGGCGTGGCCACGCTGATTATCGTGATGGCGGTGATGAACGGCTTTCGGGCAGAGCTGTTGGGGCGGGTGTTGGGCGTCAACGGCCACCTGATGGTACAAAGCGCCAATGCCCCCTTTCTGGACAATGGTGACAGCCTGGTTGATACGATTCGGGCGTTGGATCCCACCCTTGGCGTGCATTTGATGGCCGATGGCCAGGCCATGATCCTTAGCGGTGGGCAGGCCAGCGGCGGTCTGGTTCGCGGCATGCGGATACAGGATTTGACCAGCCGCACCCTAATCGCCGACAACATCAAATCGGGCGTGCTGGCGGAGTTAGAGGATGCCGCCACCGTCCTAATCGGGCAACGCATGGCCGAAAAATACGCCCTAAAGGTTGGCGACAGCCTGCGCCTAATTGCCCCACGGGGTGAGGCTACGCCCTTTGGCACCGTGCCCCGCATCGCCAATTTCCGCATCGTCGGGATTTTTGAGGTGGGGATGTATGAGTATGACAGCAGCTTTCTGTACATGTCCTTGGCCAACGCGCAACAGTTTTTTCGGCTGGGGGAACGGGCGACGGGGGTGGAAATCGTGCTGCCCGACCCTGGCCAGCTGAATCGGATCAAACGCCAATTGATTGAAACCCTGTCACCCGATTATCGGATTGTCGATTGGCAGGAGGCGAACCGAGGCTTTTTCAGCGCGATTCAGGTGGAACGCAACGTCATGTTCCTGATCCTGACCATGATTATTCTGGTGGCGGCCTTTAACATCATCTCAACCGTTGTCATGCTGGTTAAGGATAAGCGGCGGGATATTGCGATTTTGCGCAGCATGGGCGCGACTCAGGGGTGCATCCTGCGCATCTTTTTCCTCAACGGTGCCCTATTGGGGGTCAGCGGCACGGTGTTGGGCGTGGTGTTGGGCGTGCTGTTTGCCAACAATATCGAATCGATTCGCCAATTTCTTTCCAGCCTGACGGGCACCAACCTGTTCGCGGCAGAGATTTATTTTCTCAGCCAGCTGCCCGCCAAGATTGAGTGGGATGAGGTTTGGTCGGTGGTCGGCATGGCCTTAGCCCTGTCCTTTATCGCCGCCATTTTCCCCGCGCTTCGGGCGGCGCGCATGGATCCGGTGGAGGCGTTGCGCAATGACTAAAGCGGTGTTGGAACTTCGGGATGTCTGCAAAAGCTATCCCGCCACGGGTGATCGCCGCGCTGGCCTGGTGCAAGTGTTGCGCGGTGTCAACCTGGCGCTCTATGCCGGGCAAACCGTTGCCCTGACCGGCCCATCGGGCAGTGGCAAGTCCACCCTGCTGCACCTGGCTGGCCTGCTGGATAAACCCAGCGAGGGGGAGGTGGTGGTGGCGGGCAAAAGCGCGGCGGGGCTGGGGGATGCTGGCCGTACCCGTCTGCGCCGTGATGCCATCGGCTTTGTCTATCAGTTCCACCACCTGCTGCCGGAATGCAGCGCGCTGGAAAACATCATGATGCCGCGCCTGCTGGCGGGGCTCAGCCCGACCAAGGCACGGGCGGAGGCGGCCAGCTGGCTGGAGCGGGTAGGGCTGAGCGCGCGCGCCGACCATCGCCCGTCGGAGCTGTCGGGGGGGGAGCAGCAACGGGTGGCAATCGCCCGCGCCCTGGCCAACCAACCCGCCATCCTGCTGGCTGATGAGCCGACAGGCAGCCTGGACAGCGCGACCGCCGCCGACATCGTCACCCTGATCCGCACCC
>VEQJ01000115.1 GCA_018883285.1 Alphaproteobacteria bacterium | reverse complement strand
GGATAGCACAGGGTTTCGCCATCAATATTGCGGGCAACAATCACCGAAATCTCGGTCGCCAGCTCAACAAAACCTTCCAAAATTGCCTCGCTGGTTTGCAACCGCGCCCAGGCATCCTCAAGATTGGTATGCAGATCCAGGCGCACCTGCCCCTTGCCATCATAGCCCATGCGGTTGGTCTTCAGAATCGCGGGCAGGCCTATATCTTTCAGGGCGGCCTTAAGCTCGGCAGCGCTGCACACACAGGCATAGGGGGCGGTTGGAATGGCCAAGCTGCGTAAAAAATCCTTTTCCCGCAAACGGTTCTGAGCAATCTCCAAAATCGATGGCCAGGGGCGCACCGGTGTGCGTGAGGCAATTTGCTCCACACAGTCGGCGGGAATATTTTCAAATTCAAAGGTGGCCACATCGACTTGGCCGCCAAAATACTCCAGAGCGTCAAAATTTTCAAAGCCGCCCACCGTGGTCATGGTGGCCACCTGGCTGGCGGGGGAATTGGCATCGGGCGTGTAAATATGGGTTTTGTAGCCCATAGCCGCCGCCGCCAAAGCGGTCAGCCGACCCAACTGGCCGCCGCCGATAATGCCGATGGTTGCCCCTGGCAAAATCAGTTTTTGGTTGGTTGCTTGATAACTCATGGCTTGAGATTTCTAAAGTCTAGGGTTGCGTTAGGGGTTGGGGCGTTCCAGGAATCGATGCGGTCAGTTGGGCACGGCGATCGGCCAGCCGTTGCGCCAAAGCCTCATCCTGTAATGCCAGAAAACTGGCGGCCAGCAAAGCGGCATTGGCTGCCCCCGCCTCACCAATCGCCAAGGTGCCGACGGGAACGCCCGCGGGCATTTGCACAATCGATAACAGGCTGTCTAGGCCATTAAGGTGGTGCGAGGCCACCGGCACCCCCAGCACGGGTAACTCAGTTAGCGAGGCAATCATGCCAGGCAAATGCGCCGCCCCGCCCGCGCCGGCAATAATCACCTGATAGCCATTGGCCTTAGCGGATTTGGCAAATTGGTACATGCGATCGGGGGTGCGGTGAGCGGACAAAATTTTGGCATCAAAACCGATGTTAAGCTGTTCCAGGACCTTGGCGGCCTGTGTCATGGTTGCCCAGTCAGACTGGCTGCCCATAACAATGGCAACAGGTGTGCCAGCAGATGACGACTTGTTCAGCATAATATCGATTAAAGCCCCAGAAGAAACAAAGGTAAAAGCAAAATTTTATTAAAACGGGTTAGGGTTTGTCACTTTGGTCGCGCAATTGCGATTCCGTTAAATGGGTGAATTTCTCCCCTAGCATGGTTAACGCCTTAGTAAAAGGGGTTAAAATCTTTTCTTTGATTTTTGGTATCTTGTGCACCTCGGCCAGGCGGCGATCCAAATAGGCCGCCACCGAAGCGGTAATGCCCGCGCCGCCCTGATTGCCAGCCTGCCCCTGCCCTACTGCATCGCCTGGCTGCCCATCCTGCCGCAACCAATACATCATCGTGCTGCTGTAAACCGCCGCCAACAGGGCGCGCTTGCTGTACCAATTGTGGTCGGTGGCGCGATCCCCCGCCAGGTACCACAGCTGGCTGCTGGCCTGCCACAGCCCCTGCTGCATTTGCCAGGCCAGGCGCGGTTGACGGACGGCGGCCTGCACCAATTGTTGCAACAGCCGATACTGCGGCGCCAACATTTCCAGCCGCGCCAGCACCAGGGCGCGCACGCGGGCGGTGGTGCCCATCCCACTCAGATCCAACGCACTGGCCAGCGCGGCAAACCGATCCTGCCACTCCTGCTCCACCCGTTGCAGCAGGCTGACGCAACCCAGCGGCCAATAGGCCTGTGCCACCAACCAATCCAGCCCGACATCATCAGCAGCCGCCTTCAAGCTGTTGGTATTCCAGCCATTTGTGGAAACTCTGGCCAGGGCGGCATCCTGCAACCCCTCAGGCCAGGATGGCAAATTTGAAAAAAAATGAGAATTTTTCATGGCAAACACCGATTAAGACTTCACAAAGGATAAATGTTTTAGTATGAACGCTGGTCTAACCCATTATGAAGGTGGAGGATAGGGCTTCGTGCTTATTTCTGTACAGGACAACAATGTTGATCAAGCGCTGCGCGTTTTAAAAAAGAAAATGCAGCGTGAAGGTATTTTTCGTGAAATGCGCCAACGCCGCGCCTATGAAAAGCCGTCTGAGCGTCGCAAGCGTGAAACGGCGGAATGCATTCGCCGTCATCGCAAGCTGATGCGCAAACGCTTTGAGCGCGACGGCTATTAGAACGCTGTTGGCGGCGGGCTGATTGATTAGGCTTTGGCATCGCCTGTTGGCGGGCGTTGACCGATCTTGTCAAATTCACCTCTGCGCTTTTTTTCGTAGCGCGACTCAACCAATCATTTTTGCATGGGTGCTTAGCTCAGCGGTAGAGCACTGCCTTCACACGGCAGGGGCCACAGGTTCGAACCCTGTAGCACCCACCATACTTTCCTAACGCGATTTTAGCGAGTTGCACCCTGCGAAAAAGCCTGAAAAGGTGCAGCAGCATGCTTAGCATCAACATCTGGCCAATGCTGGCGCGGCGGCGGCAATTGCGGATTGCTGCTAAGGGGCGGTTGCCGATTGGCTTTAGGGGGCTGATACCCAATTTGCACCCCCGCCAAATGTTCCAGCAGGGGTTTATCGTCTATCGGTTGGCCGTTACCATCAACCACTGTCAAAACCAATGATGATCCGATGGCGCCCGTCTGCGCTACCTGCCGATCGCAATTGATTTGGCGAACAACCATTCCATTGGGGGGTAGAATTAGGTTCGATAGCCCCCTAAGCGGTGGCTGATCCGCATAATAACTTAGCGAGCAATAATCCAGCTCCTCAGGGGGCACATGGCCGTTGGATTGACCAACCACCGCGCTGCTGTACACCTCAATTTGCTGAACATGGCAATTGCCCATCAGCGCATAATCCAACACCACACTGTCCGATAGATGCAACCCCTTAATCATCATCGGATTTTCATCCGTCCCATGCAGGGTTAGGTTGTTGATGTAGGAGGCGGTGACAACCACATCCTGTATCACCCCGCCATGCATCACGCTGTCGGTAATCGTGCAATTTTCAATCCAGGTGCAGTCCATTATCGCACCGCTTAAATTCGCATCAGCAAGATTGCAGTTGACCAGCCGCGCCCCACTAAGGTTGACACCGCTTAAATTTGCCTTGCTAAGATCCACACCGATTAGGGTTGCATCGCTTAAATCCGAACCCTGAAAATCCGCGCCGATGGCTGTTGCATTGTTCCACCAGGTACCCCGCAGATCTTTGGGCATCGTTCTGCCGTTACCGTTAAAATCCCTTATCCACGCCCCGCGAAAGGTGTTGGGCAGGGCTTTGCCACCATTATAATCCCTGTGATTGCTGTGATCACCCTCCGCCACGCCAATATGATGGTCGCTTAGATACTGTTCTACAGCCGCGGAATCGGTGAACAGCTTTGGAATATCCAGCAATTCGGCCGCATCAACAAACTGAACAGCTGGCTGATCCCATCGCCCATTCATCCGCTGAGTGTGCGGCAATTGCCCCTGTTGTAGCATCATCCGCAACCCAAAACGTTGCAGGGTGCTTAGTTGACCCAAAAACCGTTCAAGCTCCTCTGGCGGCACGCCCTCAAAACGCGCTTTCGTTTCTGCAATATCAGCACTAGTTGCCTTGTTTCTTTTAAGAGAGTTTCTGAAACCTACCAATCCTGATTTAGGCTGACACCATTCAGGGGGAATAACGGTCGTCTTCTCGTCCACTTGGGGCAAATCTGGGAGGTCAGAAAAATTGACACCCGTAAGATCCGCAGCACTACAATCCGCCTCCCTGGCCGCAACTTGGCGAACTTCTGGGTCTGGATCATTCTTAAAAGCCTCAACCATGACCCCATTAATCTCTGGATCACGCGCGGCATGGGGCGCAAGAGCCTTTGCGGCTGCCCAGCGACTATAATTGTTGTCATCATTCTGCAACGCCTGAACAAACGCCGCTTTGACCGCTGGTTCGTTTACATGGTCTTTTAAAGCCTCTGCGGCTATCTCGCGAACAAATGGGCCATCCGTCAGCAACGCCTCAACAAGCAACTCTTGAACCGCTGGATCGTTTACATGGTCTTTTAAAGCCTTTGCGGCTGCCTGGCGAATATCTATGTCACCATCATTCCGCAACAAATGAACAAACACCGCCTTGACGGGTGTTGACTGCTCGTCACATAGATCGGACTCCACACGGCCTGTTAAAGCCCTTGCGGCTGCCTGGCGAATATCTATGTCACCATCATTCCGCAACACATGAAGAAGCACCGCTTGAACCGCTGGATCGTTCCCATGGTCTTTTAAAGCCTCTGCGGCTGCCTCGCGAACATACCTGTCGGCATCATTCAGCAACACATGAAGAAGCGCCTCTTGAACCTCTGGTTCGTTCACACGGCCTGTTAAAGCCTTTGCGGCTTCCTTGCGAACACACCAGTTGTCACTATCACCATCCCGCAACGCCTGAAGAAACGCCTCTTGGACCTCTGGGTTGTTCCCATGGTCTTTTAAAGCATCTGCGGCTCTACTGCGAATATACTTGTCTCTACCATCCCGCAACAAATGAACAAACGCCGCTTGGACCTCTGGGTTGTTCACATGGCCTGTTAAAGCCTCTGCGGCTGCCTTGCGAACCCACCAGTGGTCAGCCCTCAGCAACGCCCGCATAAGCGCCGCTTTGACTGGTGTTGACTTCTCGTCATATGGCTCAGACTCCACATGGCCTTCTAAAGCCTCTACCGCTCTCTCGCGAACATATCGGTCACCACCCCCCAACGCCCGAAGAAGCTCCACAAAATTGGTCATTTTATCCTCCTAAAATTTTGTAAAACACTACGGGGTAATCTTAGTGTTTTCACGCGTATTATAATACAGTATTTATATACTAAATTTTTAATTTATGTCAATAAAATTATTTCTAAAATGCATCTTTCTAAAATCAACCATCCCTCCAACTTCTCATCCCTCCCCGCTCCCCCCGCT
>VEQJ01000114.1 GCA_018883285.1 Alphaproteobacteria bacterium | reverse complement strand
ACCCTGTACAATCCGCATGGCGGCCGCCACCAATTTGGGAATGCTAAAGGGGTTTTCGTTAATCACAAACTTGCCCGCCTCAATTTTGGAAAGATCCAAAATATCGTTGATAACATGCAACAAATGTTGACCGCTGGTGTTAATATCAGAGGCATATTCGATGTATTTGTCATTGCCCAAATCGCCAAACATCTGTTTGCGCAAGACATCCGAAAAACCAATAATGGCGTTCAGCGGGGTGCGAAGTTCATGGCTCATATTGGCCAGGAATTCAGACTTGGTACGACTGGCAATCTCCGCCTGTTCCTTGGCGGTGCGCAATTCATCCTCAGCTTGCTTGCGGGCGGTAATATCCTGAATAAAGGAACAGTTGTATTCCCGATCCCCGTATTTTAGATAGTTTGCGGTAATCTGCACCATCATGCTATCGCCGCTGTGGGTTTTATGGCGCCGCTCGATTTTAAACGACCCCTGGGTAATCAGATTGTTCCAATAGTTTGTCCAGTTTTCTGGCTCATGATCCAGGCTAAGGTCATCGAATTTCATCATCAACAGATCGTCGCGGCTGTACCCATAGCCACGACAGGCGGCATCGTTAACATACAGAATGCTGCCATCAGGGTCCGTCCAGAAAATGGCATCGGCGGCGCGGTCAACCGAAAACTGGGTCACGCGCAACATTTCCTCAACCCGTTTGCGCTCGCTGATATCCTGAATAATCCCCAGCACGGTTTGGCGGCCATCATCGCTTTGACGAATCTCAGCCACCTGGTGCACCACCCGCTCCGCCATGTTGGGCAGGACGATACGGTGGTCAATGGCGGCGGGTTGTTGGTTTTGACGCAACCCCTCAAAAAACTCTTTAACCGTAGGCAGATCGTCGGGGTGAACCAGCCCATAAAGTTCAGGCAGGGCGAATTGGCGCGGCTCCTCCGACAGGCCTAAAATACGGCTGGCCTCAATCGAAAAGTCCAAGACATTTTGCCCCTCCAGCTCCCACTCCCAATTGCCCATATGGGCAATCCGTTGGGCGGCCACCAGTTGCGCCTGATTTTTCAGCATTTCTTCCTGCGCTTGGCTGACCCTTAGCGCATAGCGAACACGATGACTAAGCACCATCCAGTTAATCGGCTTGGTGATAAAGTCGGTGGCGCCCACATCATAGGCGCGGGTAATCGAATCAATATCCTCTAAGCCAGTGACAATCAGCACCGGTACGCTGTCACCGCCAGGGCGCTGACGAATTTCCTCACAAACCGAAAAGCCATCCATTTGCGGCATCATCACGTCCAACAGCACAACATCGGGGCGCTGTTGGTCAAACATCTTGAGGGCGCTGTAGCCGTTTTCTGCCTCCAACACTTGATAGCCCGCCTGCACCAATGCCTTGCGCATCAGCATGCGGGTCATCATGTCGTCTTCGGCAACCAGAATAGCGGGTGATGCACCCCCAACCAGGCGCGGCATACGGCTGAGCATTTCCAGCAGTTGAGCGGTCGATCGCGTTTCCTCAGCGATGGGGGCTACTGGTGGAAGGCCAATAGGCGGGAAAGGTCCTGTTGAACGCATGTGAATTCCTGCCTGAGAAGGCTAAGGTGGTGATGCAAATTTGAATTTAACTGATTTTTGGCATTAAGTTCAATTTCTTTTGCATGGCTCGACAAACTGAACGCGCCAATGTTGGCGGCGGCCGATTTGATTTTGTGGGCGGCGGCGGATGCGCCAGGCCAATCTTCATCGATAAGTGCCTGTTCAATCATATGAATAGATGACTCGGTATCGGTCAAAAACAGGCTGGTAATTTTTTCGACAAAGGCTGCCCCCTCATCACCACCGCCACCCAATGCGGCGATTTCCTCAAGTTTTTTATAAATCCATGCACAATCGACTGAGGCATAGGGCTGGGGCTGATCCGCTTCAGGGTTGGTTGTTGATTCTAGGGTAGCTTCGGGGGTTTGCCCCGCTGCTTCTTCTGCTGGGCTGGGCGCGGGCAATGCCCCTACAGATTCGGTGGCTTGCGAGGCAGGAACAGCCGCCGTATCCGTTTCTATTTGTGCCAGGGGGCTTAGCCAGCGATTTAGGATGCGCCAAAGTTCCAGGGATCCAAAAGGCTTGCTGAGGTAATCATCCATGCCCGCTTGGCGGCATCGCTCCTCATCCCCAACCACGGCCAGGGCGGTGACCGCGATGATGGGCATTTGCGGGTGAACGGCGCGGCTTTGTTCGGATTGAAAACAATCGCCCCCCGCCTCACGCTGACGAATTTCTTTGGTGGCCTCAAAGCCATTCATGGAGGGCATTTCGCAATCCATCAACACGGCATCATAGCGGTTATGCGCCAGATAGGCCAAAACCTGATGACCATCCTGCGCCAGATCAAAGCGGCATCCAAAACTGCGCAGTAGGGCGCCTGAGATTTCCTGATTAACGGGATTGTCTTCCGCCAGCAGCAATCGCGCCTGGAATTGCGGCCGCACCGCCGGCATCTCACCGTTATCCAGACGGCCACCTTTAGGAATAAGGGTTTCGCCCATTAAGGCTTTTTGCAGATCGTGATAGCTAAAGGGCTTATACAATTTGGGATAGGGATCCTCAAAGCGCTGCTGGGCACTTTCTTCGTTGTAGGAGGCCAACAGCACCGCCGCATGGTTGGGATGATGATCCAAATAGTCATGCAGCTTCGTCAGTAATGCTGTTGGATCCCCCAAGCCAATATCCATGATAACCAGCCGATGATGGGTATCTTGGGGGCTGTCGCTTATCCTATCAAGGCTACTGATATTACGCCCCTTGATACCAAGGGCTAACAACATATCCTGGACAATACCGCATAGGCTGCTGTTTGGGCTGCAAACCACCACATCGGTGTTGTGATAGCGATCCCGTAAATCCAGGGTAATGGCATCGCCATAGGATCCAACCGTCTGAGAAAATTCAACCCAAAAGGTGGATCCATAGCCCAGGGCGCTTAGCACCCCCATTTCCCCATTAAACAGGTTGATCAATTGCCGTACAATCGATAGGCCAAGGCCGGTTCCGCCATGGCGAATGCTGGTTTCTTCATCGGCCTGGGAAAAGGCCTCAAAGATTTTGTCCTGCACCGCCTGTTCAATGCCAACGCCGGTATCGCGCACATCAATCCTAAGGCGGATACGATCATCGCCCCTGTGCTCACCCACCACCTTAACAACAATCTCACCTTTTTCGGTAAATTTGATCGCGTTGTTCAGCAGGTTGATCAAAATCTGCCGCAATCGATAGGGGTCACCGCGTAACGTCATGGGGGTGTTGGGGGTAACGGAATACAAAATTTCCACCCCCTTTTTGTGCGCCTGTAACGACAGAAACTGGCAAACCTCCTGCACCAATTCGTAAATATTGTAGGGCAGGTCGGCTAGGCTCATTTTGCCTGCCTCAATTTTGGAAAAGTCCAAAATGTCGTTGATTAACATCAACAGATTGCGCCCTGAGGATCGAATGACCTCAGTATAATGGCGTTGTTGATCGCTTTGTTCGGTTTGGCGCAACAGGTCGGACATGCCCAAAATGCCGTTCATGGGGGTACGAATCTCATGACTAACCCGCGCCAAAAAGCTGGATTTCGCGATGTTGGCCTGCTCAGCTTTTTGTTGCGCCCGTTGCGCTTCAACCGCCACCGCCTCCATCTCTTTATTGGCCTTGGACAGGGCGGAGGTTCGCAATTGAATCTGGGTCAGCAGGTCGTTAAAGCCATCGACCAGCACCCCAATTTCATCATTGCTTTGTTTTTCTAGCCGCACCGAAAAATCCCGTTGCCCAGAAACAACCTTTAGGCCGATAGCCAGCTTAAGGATAGGAAAGGAAATAAAGCGATGGGATAACAACGCCAATATGAGTGCGCCAATAAAACATCCCAGCAGGATAAGGGCTGAGCTGACAGAAATAGTATCGACGTTCTGAAGTGTTTGCCCCTCCTCAATCCACAGGCGCACCCAACCAATGGGTTCATCATCCAAAACGATTTTTTCGGTAAAGCTAGTAATTTTTCGATTCAGAAGGCTTTTTTGGGGTTCAAGCGCTGATTCGTTTTGACTATTAAAATTGGCAAGCGGGGTGCCATCCGCCAGGGTGATTTGCGCCTTAACAACCTGGGGCAGGGTGCCTAAACCCATCAGCAGCTGTTGAGCCTGTTGGGAATTTTCAAACCGTATCGCTTGCTGGCTGTTCAGGGCAATCATGCGGGTCAGCGATGTCCCCTGTTGCTGGATATCGCGGTTAACCAGATTCCAGGCCAACACCGCCAGGATGACATAGGTCACGACCATGGCCAGCATTGAGGTGGCCAGGGTAATCAGGCTGAGCTTTACGCGAATAGACAGGCTGCTGCGGCTTGACATCAATGTTCCCAGGCTAATGTGGCGTGAAAGGCATGGGCAGCTTATGGGCTATAGGCTAAGATGATGACTATGGCGCTGAATACCAGCTTTTACCAGCAGGGGGGATCCCGTGGAAAAAGGCGGCGGCGTCATGGTCATGGTTACCATTTTACAAACAACTGATTACAATATCATTGACGGCAACAATTTCATGCAAAAGCCCTTATTGATTATAACAACAGGCGGCACCATTGGCGCCGTTGCGCAGGGGGAACGCCCACCCAGCCATGTTGCCTTTGCCCCCGCACCCATCAACACCGTGCGCGATGCCCTGCATCAGCCCATCTTTGGCCTGGCCGCCAGCGATTATGACTTGCTGGAAATGGAACAGCGCGATTCCAAGGATATTGATGACACCTATATGCAACAGCTGGTTCAGCATGTCGCAACCGCTAACCACCCCAATATCCTGGTCACCTTTGGAACCGATGCGCTGTTGCGGGCGGCTGAGGCCATGCATCAGGCGATAGCCGGTTGGGCGGCGGCGGGTCATGATAAGACCGTCATTTTGACGGGATCGATGCTGCCATTAGCCAATGGATCCGCCAGTGATGGCTGGCAAAATCTGCAGCTCTCGATTGATTTGCTGTTGGGGCGGCAAGAAAACCCCTGCCAAGCATCGGTTTCGATCGTGCTGTCGGATTATGATCAGGATGGGAG
>VEQJ01000113.1 GCA_018883285.1 Alphaproteobacteria bacterium | reverse complement strand
ACATAGCATCACCCTCCGTTGAGCGATTCTATCATAACTCCCTATGAATGTCGACAGTTCCTATATAGGTGATGCCATTATGAAAACTGAAGATTACATCGCGCGGCTCCAAGACCGTCGTATCACGAATGCGGAAGGTCGCAGAGAAGCGGTTGACGCTCTCGTACTCCAGGCAGAGAATCCAGTGGTTCAAGCTGCGCTGATTGGTGCGCTGAGTGACCCTGATAAGTACGTTGGCTGGGCGGCGGCTGAAGCCCTCGCGCCTAAGGCAGAGGATCTAGAGTTTCAATCCGCATGGAGTTGCCCGTGGAGCAGCTCCCCTCACCTGAGGATGTACTGCAGATGGCTAAATACCCCGCACTGCTGACGATGGTGCAAGAAGTTTCTAAGAAGTTGGTTGATCGCGAACCATCAAGAGTCGACCTCCCTTCTCCTCATACTTACACAAGGTGACACAGGGATAGCTCCCCCTCACCCCACCCCCCGCCATTTTCCCATCGCTCTTACGCGCCAAAGCCTGTTATAAAGCGGGCTTGTTCTGTGAGAGTTTTGTTTGGCCATGCACCCCCTGCCTATCCGTACCAAACGCTGGTTCAAACGACGCTGGTCACCGCTGACCCGTCGGGTGTTGGCGATCAACCTGTTGCCCCTGCTGCTGCTGATTGCGGCGTTGTTTTACCTGGATTATTATCAAGACGGCCTGATTGATACCGAGTTGCAGGCGTTAACCACCCAGGGGCGGGTGTTCGCGGGCGCCCTGGGCGAGGGGGCGGTGGTGGAAAACAGCGAGGGGGAACAAAGCCTGCGCGAAAGGCAGGCCAAGGCCTTGCTGCGTCGATTGGTCAGCCCCACCACCCTGCGCGTCATGCTGTTTCGCCCCGATGGCCAGATGATGATCGACACCGAATTGTTGGACGAGGCCGCGATGGGGCGGATTATCCGCATGCCCCTGCCCAAAATTAAGCCGCCCCGCCCGCTTAAGAATCAGGCGAAGATGCCCGCCTCTAATCCCGCCGCTGACCCATCCTCTGAACCATCCGCTGATCTTGCCACCCCTCCAGATTCCGAATCGGCGCCCGCCGAAGCCAGCCTGCTAAGCGATATTCAAGAGCGGTTGCACCGGCTGTTCCGTGGTGGGCAAGACTTTGACAGCTATATCGAACACAGCCAACCAAGGCTTGAAGATTTTGCTGAGGCCGCCCAATCGATGCAGGGGGAATTTGGGCGGGCGGTACGGGTGCGCGACAATGGCGAATTGGTGCTTAGCGTGGCGGTGCCCGTGCAACGCTATCACCAGGTGGTCGGCACCCTGGTGCTGATTGCTGGCGGGGAACAGATTGATCGCGCCCTGCATGACATTCGCCAGGATTTGTTGCGCCTGCTGGGTGGCAGCTTGGCGATCAGCGTGCTGTTGTCCTTTTACCTGGCGGGCACCCTGACCCAACCGATTCGCCGCCTGGCCTTGACCGCTGAACGGGTGCGGCACGGCCAACGCCAGACCATGATGGGCGGCTTGCTAAAACGCGGGGATGAGATTGGCGATTTGGCGCGGGTGTTCGAAGCGATGACCAGCGCCCTGTGGCAACGGATTACCGCGATGGAACGCTTTGCCGCCGATGTTAGTCATGAGCTGAAAAACCCCCTGAACTCGATCCGCAGCGCTTTTGAAACTCTGCAGAAAATACAGGATCCGGCGAAGCGGCGGCGCCTGACCGACATTATTATGGAGGATGTTAAGCGACTGGATCGCTTAATCAGCGATATTGCCGATTCCTCTCGCCTGGACGCTGAGCTGCAACGGCGCGCCTTTGAGCCGGTTGAGATTCTGCCCCTGCTGGAACAGCTGAGTGAGCGGCACAGCGCCAGCTATCCCAACGGCCCCTTTTTGGTGCTGAAGATTGAGGCTGAGGAGCCATGCATCATTGAGGGTATCGAAGGCCGCCTGTTGCAGGTTTTGCATAACCTGCTGGGCAATGCGATGTCCTTTAGTCCGCCGGAGGGTACCATCACCATCACCCTGATTGACCTGCCCGATAGCAACCGATTGCAATTGGCGATCAGTGATGAGGGGCCCGGTATTCCGCCCGCCAATCTTGAGGATATTTTCAACCGCTTTTACACCGAACGCCCCGCCAGCGAGAAATTTGGCCGCCATTCTGGCCTGGGGCTTAGTATCTCGCGGCAGATTGTTGAGGCCTTTGGCGGGCGCATCTATGCCGAAAATCGCCATGCCACCGATGATGCCGCCGTTATCGGCAGCCGTTTTGTCATCGAATTGGAAAAGATTTAGAGCGTTTTCGCTTTAGTTTTACACTAGGAAGGCAAGGCAAGCCGCGCGGAGCGTATACAGAAATACGTGAGCACGGCGAGTCCGTAGCATGACGACGTGTAGGGCTAAATGGAAAATGCTCTAGGCTCTTTCTTTTGTTGTCATGTTATGCAACATCTGTTGCCAGATTCATTTTTTCTTCAGGGAGACCGAACCGATGATCCAAGCCGCCACCGCAGCCCAACTGGCCGCCAACCAAGACTATAAAGTTGCCGATATCACCCTGGCGGCCTGGGGTCGGCGGGAAATCAGCCTGGCCGAAAGCCAGATGCCCGGCCTGATGGCGCTGCGTGCCGAATACGCGGGCAAACAGCCTCTGAAGGGCGCACGGATTGCTGGCTGCCTGCACATGACCACCGAAACCGCCGTGCTGATCGAAACCCTGGTACAGCTGGGCGCGTCGGTACGTTGGAGCAGTTGCAACATCTATTCCACCGTGGATCAGGCGGCGGCGGCAATCGCGGCGGCGGGCATCCCCGTCTTTGCCTGGAAAGGCGAAACGGAGGAGGAGTATGAATGGTGCATCGAGCAAACCATCCACGGCCCCGACGGCTGGACACCCAACATGATTCTGGACGATGGTGCCGATCTTAGCTGCCTGATGCATGACAAATACCCAGAGTTGATGAGCCAGGTGCGCGGCATTTCTGAGGAAACCACCACGGGGGTTAAGCGCCTGTACCACCTGATGCGTGACGGCAAATTGCTGACCCCCGTTATCAATGTTAACGATTCGGTGACCAAATCAAAATTCGACAACCTGTATGGTTGCCGCGAAAGCCTGTTGGACGGTATTAAGCGCGCCACCGACGTGATGATTGCGGGCAAGCTGGCCGTGGTTTGCGGCTTTGGCGATGTGGGTAAGGGCTGTGCCGCCGCCCTGCGTAGCTTTGGCGCGCAGGTGGTGGTGACGGAGATTGATCCGATCTGCGCCCTGCAAGCCGCGATGGAGGGTTATCGCGTCACCAGGTTGGAGGAGGTGGCGGCCAATGCCGACATCTTTGTCACCGCGACCGGCAATCTGGACATCATCACCCTGGATCACATGCGCCAAATGAAGGATCGCGCCATTTTGTGCAACATCGGCCATTTTGATAACGAAATCGACGTGGCGGGCTTGCGCAACTTTAAGTGGCAGGAAATTAAGCCGCAGGTGGATGAAATCACCTTCCCCGACGGCAAACGCCTGATTCTGTTGGCTCAGGGGCGCCTGGTCAACCTGGGTTGCGCCACGGGGCACCCCGCCTTTGTGATGAGCGCCAGCTTCACCAACCAAGTGTTGGCGCAAATTGAATTGTGGACGAACACCGGCAAGTACGACAAGCAAGTCTATGTTCTGCCGAAGGAGCTGGACGAAAAGGTCGCCTTCCTCCACCTGTCGCAACTGGGCGTCAAGCTGACCAAACTGACGGATAATCAGGCCAACTATCTGGGCGTCAAGCACGAAGGCCCCTATAAGGCTGCCCATTATCGGTATTAGGGGAATGGTGGTGATTCATTCAGCCGCAAAACCTTTTTGGCTGTTTGCCCTGATCCTGCCGCTGCTGTTGGTGGGGCGGGTGGCTGAAGCTGGCCAGTCTACCATTGCACCAAAGGGGGCGGTCGCCAATACAGCGTCTGCCAGCTCTAACCCCGCCAGTCCTGCCACTCCAAAACGCCCGTTGCAGGTGGTGGCCAGCTTTAGCATTCTGGGCGATTGGGTGGCGCAGGTGGGCGGCGATTACGTATCCGTTAAAACGCTGATTGGTGCCAATCAGGATGCCCACGCCTTTCAGCCGCGCCCCCGCGATGTGCAGATGATTGCTGCCGCCGATCTGGTCGTGCTGAACGGTTTGGGGTTTGAGGGGTGGTCGGAACGCCTAATCCACAGCGCCAACTATCAGGGCGCGGTGGTGGTGGCCAGCCGTGGGATTCAGCCGCTAACCCCCGTTGATGGTGCCCATCATTCCCATCATCATGGCGCCGATCATGATGGGGATAAGCATGGGGAAGGGGCGGGGGATGACCCCCATGCCTGGCACGATCCCGCCAACGCGGCGATTTACGTCGCCAATATCCGTGATGCGCTTATCGCCCGTGACCCCGCCAATGGCGATGTCTATCGCGCCCGCGCCGCCGATTATCTGCAACAGCTGGCGGCGACGACCGCCTGGGCAAAGGGGCAGTTTGCCCGTCTGCCCGCCAACCAACGGCGCGCCATTACCAACCACGATGCCTTTCAATATCTGGCGCGTGCCTTTGACCTGCGCTTTGAGTCGCCGGCGGGCTGGAGCACGGAATCGCAACCATCCGCCCGCAACATTGCCCGCCTGATTCAACAAATGCGCCAGCAGCAGGTGCACGCCCTGTTCCTGGAGAATATCAGCGATCCCCGCATGGTGCAGCAATTGGCTAAGGAGGGGGGCGGCACCCTGGGTGGCAAGCTGTATTCAGACGCGCTGGATGCCCCGGGCACGGCGGCCGCCACCTATCTGGGCATGATGCGCAGCAATGTTGACACCCTGATCCGCGGCCTTACCGCCCAAAACGGCGGCTAACGGTTGGGTATTCTGGCCATAGGGGCGGGGATATTCCACCCTCTCCATTGTCATCCTGCCCCCGCTATTACTACCTCTCCATTGTCATTTCCGCGCAGGCGGAAATCCACCAACCTGCATCCTACAACCTGGCTGTTCCACCCTATGGATCCTCCGCCTGCGCGGAGGATGACGACGCAAGCAGTCAGCAGGTTGATGTAGGGGGCAGGGCAGCAGCGATGGATG
>VEQJ01000112.1 GCA_018883285.1 Alphaproteobacteria bacterium | reverse complement strand
ATCTTGCTATGGCTAAAATGAATGTCGACAGCTCCTAGTATCATGTTCTGCAGCCACACTGAGGTTAGCATCAGCACCTTCGAGTATCTTATTATCAACTTCTCTCTTAACCCGTTCTAATTCATGACGAACATGATTTCTGACCTGTGCAAGAGTAGCGGCATCTCTTTGTTGAGACGCTGTCATCTCAGGCAATGTCGTGCCATTTTTTTCCGCTGCTATTTCTTGCTGTTCTCTGGCTCCAGCCCGAACAACAGCCTCTTGCACACTCCGTAAAAACTCGGGGGTATAGGCCTGCGCCTTCTGCAATTGTTTGACCTGGGCGGTCTGTTCCTTTTGTCGTTGGTCGGCTGTCCCTTTTGCGGACTCTTTATCAGAATAATGCCCAAGCTCACCGATTCCCATAACACCCAAGGTGATTGCGCCTATTCCCGTGACGATTGGCATAAGAAGTCTGTGGCCCATGTTGCGCTGGCTGTAACCCCCACCCCCGTTTGAAGAACTACGTTTATTCTTATTTGAAGGCATCTATTTACTCCCTGATAAAGCTTTGCTACCTCTCCAGATTATCCATCAATTATATTGCATAAAAATTGCATAAAAGTTTCCCGTGATTTTTTTTTGCTACCCACTTGTCCGTATGTGCTTAAGAAAAGCCTGACACAAAACTGTCATCAAAGCCGTGCTAATTTAAATCAAAATTGGTTGGTATTTTACCTAAAGGAGTTTGTTATGGCTGTCAATCAAGCTGTCAATCAAGTTGTTAAGAGCGCGGAGGCAGAGAAATTCTATATTCATCTTTTTGGATCGCGACTAAACGGGGGATTATCCAGTATATCCGCTTACCTTAAGGACCCAGATATCCTAGAATACATTCTAGATCAGTTGGTTATAGAGGGTAAGGACTATAGCGACGCGAACAGTTTGTTCTCTGGTGGAAAGAGTAACGAGGATGCAACCCAGGCATTGCAGGATGCCTATGATTTTTCTGTGTTGCCCAATCCTGACATTGACGGTAGGCCGGCGAAGAAATTGTTCCATAGCAAAGCTGAAAAAATGCAAAGTTTTTTTAGTAGTTTATTCAATAACCCGTTGTTGGTTCCAGAGTTGGATAATGATAATGGTCTGGATGATTTTTATTCAAACCAGTTTTACAACAACCCTAGCTATCCTACAGTCAATATCCAGCCACCGCAGGCAACACAGGCAACACAAGTCGGACAAAGTGGCGCAGCTGGCGGACTCGACCTCAGTAAACCACCACCTTATCCTGTTTACAAAGCCAAACTCACTATGTCTGATCGTACGCAGAGAGTTGAGGGGATAGCCTATGGTACCGCTGGAAAATTCCTGATGGCGACGGGTGCTTCGCTTTTGCTTTGGGGTGGAACGGCATTGACAGGCGGCACGCTTGCGCCAGTGGCGGCGACTCTCACGGCAGCAGCATGGAATGGTACCTTGCTTTGTACAGCCGCCGCGTCTGCTACAACAATAATTAACGCAACGGCAAATGCTGTGCAGGATACTATGGATTTGCTGGATCCCAAAGGCGCAAGAAAACGGGAGGTTCAGGCAAGGATGGATGCGCAGACAGAGAAAACCTACGATGAAGCCTGGAGGAATTATACACGAGGCCCAGAGGTGTATGAGAGATGGGTGCAAGCCCGCTAAGCAACCCTTCTCCCACCACGCTGTTGTCATCCTCCGCGCCCTAGTATAAGAAAAAGCTGGGGGATCCATGCGGCGGCACGGCCAGGGTAGGCGGCAACAGGGTGCTAGACTCCCGCCTGTGCGGGAGTGACGACTTTTTTGTCATGATCTACCATTCGCACTTCTTGTGCACAGCCACCCCTTGCTCGGCTGGTTGAAAAGCTGTTAAAATTGGCGCAACCCAAAAATTCATAGAACCTGACAGGATGAGTTTCCGTCATGCAGCCCTTTACCACCCTGACCGCTGTGGCGGCGTCGTTGCCGCGGATTAATGTTGACACCGACCTGATTATCCCTAAGCAGTTTTTGAAGACCATCACCCGTGATGGATTGGGCAGAAGCCTGTTTCACGAAATGCGCTATGACGGCGCGGGACGGCGGCTGGATGACTTCGTGCTGCATCAACCCGCTTTCGCAAGCGCGGGGATTTTGTTGGCGCTGGACAATTTCGGTTGCGGTTCCAGCCGCGAACATGCGGTGTGGGCGCTGTTGGACTTTGGCATCCGCTGCGTGATTGCGCCCAGCTTTGCCGACATTTTCTATAACAACTGTTTCAAAAACGGCGTGCTGCCCCTGGTGCTGGAGGCGGCGGTGGTGCAGGAGCTGATGGCGCGATCCACCCCCGCCAGCCCGGTAACCCTGACCGTTGATCTGCCGCAACAGACGGTGAGCGATGGGGCGGGCTTTTGCGCCCAATTTGCGATTGACCCCAGCCGCAAAACCCGCCTGGTGGAGGGGTTGGACGACATCGGCCTAACCCTGAAGCACGAAGCGGCGATTGCCGATTTTGAGGCGCGCCAGCGTGCCGAGCAACCATGGCTGTGGAGCAAGACTGGGGCGCAGGCGTGACGACGCCGCCAGCAGCAGCGGCAGTAGGGCAGGGCGCGGTCATCTGGCTGGCGACGGGTGGCACGGGCGGCCATGTCTTCCCCGCCCTGGCGCTGGCGCAGTATTTGCAGCAGCAGGGGTATCGCCCAATTATCCTGAGCGATGCGCGCGGCCAACGCTATCTACAGGATTGGCCAGCGGCGGCGCAACGGCGGGTGATTGCCGCCACCCCACGGCGTGCGGGATTGCGGGCAAAGCTGGTGGCGGCTGTTCGGCTGGCTATCGGGCTGGTGCAGGCGTTGTGGTACGGCCTGCGCGATCAGCCGGTGGCGGTGATTGGCTTTGGTGGCTATGCCAGCGTGCCGCCGATGCTGGCAGCCTGGCTGTGTCGGCGGCGGCTGGTGGTGCATGATGCCAATGCCAAGTTGGGGGCGGCCAACCGATTCCTGCTGCGTTTTGCGGCGGTGCTGGCGGCTGGCCTGCCTGATCCCACTGGTCTTCCGGCGCGCTGGCGGCATAAGCTGATGGTGACGGGAACACCCGTCCGCGCCAGCCTGAGCCAGCATTTCACCCCGTGGCAACCGCCCGCGCCTGACCAATCCTGGCGCCTGTTGGTGGTGGGGGGCAGCCAGGGGGCAAAGGTGTTTGGTGAGGCCGTGCCCGCCGCCATCGCCCTGCTGCCCGTCGCGCTGCGCCAACGGCTATGCCTGACCCAGCAATGTCGGGCGGAGGATTTGCCCCGCGTGCAGGCGATCTATGCCGAGTTGGGGGTGGAGGCCGAGTTGGCACCGTTTTTCAGCGATATGGGGCAACGCTATGCCACCTGCGACGCCATTATTGCCCGTTCGGGTGCCAGCACGGTGGCGGAGCTGTTGCTGCTGCGGCGGCCTGCGATTCTGATTCCGTTTGCGGCCTCCCTGGATGGGGATCAGGCGGCCAACGCGGCCAGCCTTGCCGCGCAGGAGCAGGCCGTTATTCTGATGGAAAAACAACCAGATTTGGTTGGTGCATTAGCAGGCTTGATTGAAAGCTTTATGGCGGGTAATCATCCTGTAGTGCATCGTTTGGCCACCCAACTTAACCAGCCGCCTGCGCGGGCTGAACAATTGCTAACCGACCTGCTGCTTTCCCCTGCATAAAGGATAAATATAAGATGATCAAAGGCTTAAACGGTACCGCCCCCCAGGGTTTCAACCTGGCATTGTCGCAACATTTGGGCGTGATCCATTTTGTTGGCATCGGCGGCATTGGCATGAGTGGGATTGCCGAAATCCTGCTAAGCCTCAATCACCAAATTTCGGGTAGCGATCTGACCGAAAACGCCAATGTCAAACGCTTGGCGGCTAAGGGGATACCGATTGCGATTGGCCATGCCGCCGAAAATATCGAAAACGCCGATGTGGTGGTGGTGTCGTCGGCGGTGCGTGCCGACAACCCCGAAGTCGTCGCCGCCCGCAAAAAACGCATTCCCGTGGTCAACCGCGCCGATATGCTGGCGGAATTGATGCGCTTTACCAGCGGTATCGCTATCGGCGGTACCCATGGCAAAACCACCACCACCAGCCTGGTGGGGCAGTTGTTGGAGACGGGCGGGCTGGATCCAACCGTTATCAACGGCGGTATCGTCAACGCCTATGGCACCAATATCCGCCTGGGGCACAGCCAGTGGATGGTGGTGGAAAGCGACGAAAGCGATGGCAGCTTTACGCGATTGCCCGCCCATATTGTGGTGGTCACCAATGTGGATCCTGAGCATTTGGAGCATTACGGCAGTTTTGAAACGCTGCGGGAATCCTTTCGCAACTTTATCGCCAACATCCCCTTCTATGGCTTTGCGGTGGTTTGCGCCGATCACCCCGTGGCGGCGGAAATCGCGGCGGAGGTTAGCGATCGGCGGGTGCTGACCTATGGCATTGATCAGCCCGCCGATGTGATCGCCAGTGATATACGCGTGTCGGCGGACGGCCTGCGCTTTAACGTGCGCTTTAATGGCCACAGCCGTCGGCCGTTGCAGCTGAACGATTTGCAGCTGCCCATGCATGGCCGCCACAACGTGCTGAACGCGCTGGCCGCCCTGACCGTGGCTAATGAGCTGGGGGTGGAGCCGGCCGATATGGCAAGGGCGATCCAGCAGTTTCAGGGGGTTAAACGCCGCTTTACCCGCGTGGGGCAGGTGGCGGGGGCGGTTATTATTGATGACTACGCCCACCATCCGGTGGAAATTGCGGCGGTGTTGCGGGCGGCGCGCAGCATTTGCACAGGGCGGCTGATTGCCGTGGTGCAACCGCACCGCTACAGCCGCGTTGCCAGCCTGTTGGATCAGTTCGCCAGCTGTTTTGGTGATGCCGATGTGGTGTTGGTCAGCGATATTTACAGCGCGGGCGAAACGCCGATCGCGGGCGTTACCCAGGCGCATTTGTTGGACAGCATCAGGGGCAATTATTCTGGACAAGTGCAGGGCTTTGAAACACCTGAGCAGCTAGGCGACCTGCTGGCCGATCTGATCCAGGATGGCGACTATGTGGTCTGCATGGGGGCAGGGACTATCAGCAACTGGGTGTACCAGCTGCCGGATCTATTG
>VEQJ01000111.1 GCA_018883285.1 Alphaproteobacteria bacterium | reverse complement strand
ATTCTTCCAAAACAAGCGCGCCGATCCTTAACCCAAGATAACGGCACCGAGTTCTCGCTGCATCATAAATTGCAGCAAATCGGCATGCAAACCTACTTCTGCAATCCCCACAGCCCATGGCAAAAAGGTGGCATCGAAAATATGAACAGCCATTTGCGTCGCTATCTTCCTTTACGTACTGATATATCAACACTTTCTAATGAACAGGTCGCCCTGTTAGCCCATAGAATCAATCATATCCCCAGAAAATGCCTTGACTACAAAACCCCCGCTGAAGTCTTCTATAATCACCTGTTGCACTTCAAATGTGAATCCACCAAGACGGTGGAGCAGGCATGGCGACTTCGCAGCCCACACAACCCCTTCCCCCCCCGCGTTAAGCCATGTATGCTCGCGTCGTTTGTGCGGGTGCTACCAGATCGATTCGGGAACCCCGCCACCCCTGAGATTGTAGAGTAAGAGAGCCCCCCATGCCCAAACGCACCGACCTTCGTTCTATCCTGATCATCGGCGCGGGGCCGATTGTGATTGGCCAAGCCTGTGAGTTTGACTATTCGGGGGTGCAGGCGATTAAGGCGTTAAAGGCGGAGGGGTATCGCATCATCCTGGTCAACTCCAACCCCGCCACCATCATGACCGACCCCGAATTTGCCGATGCGACCTATATTGAGCCGATTACCCCCGCCTTTGTCCGACGGGTGATTGCGGCGGAGCGTCCCGATGCCCTGCTGCCCACCATGGGCGGCCAAACCGCCCTGAACACCGCCATGGCGCTGCATGAGGATGGCACGCTGGCCGAGTTTGGGGTTGAGCTGATTGGCGCGCGCGCCGAGGCGATTAATAAGGCAGAGGATCGGCAGTTGTTCCGTGAAGTGCTGGCCGAAATCGGGCTGGAATCACCAAAAAGCCAGGTGGTGCACAGCCTGGCAGAGGCTGAGGCGGCGATGGCCACCATCGGCCTGCCCGTTATCATCCGCCCCTCCTTTACCCTGGGGGGTGAGGGGGGTGGAACAGCCTTTAACCTGGCGGAGTTTCGGCAGATCGTCGAACACGGCCTGCGCCTGTCACCCGTGGGATCGGTGCTGATTGAGGAATCGGTGTTGGGCTGGAAGGAATATGAGCTGGAGGTGGTGCGGGATCGCGCCGACAACTGCATCATCATTTGCAGCATCGAAAATATCGACCCGATGGGCATTCATACCGGCGACAGCATTACCGTCGCCCCCGCCATGACCCTGAGCGATAAAGAGTATCAACAGATGCGCCGCGCGGCCTTTCAGATCTTGCGCGCCATTGGGGTGGATACGGGGGGATCGAACGTTCAATTCGCGGTTGACCCCAAAACTGGCCGCCAGCTGGTAATCGAAATGAACCCGCGGGTATCACGCAGCAGCGCGCTGGCCAGCAAGGCAACCGGCTTTCCGATTGCCAAAATTGCCGCCCTGCTGTCGGTTGGCTACACGTTGGATGAGTTGAAAAACGACATTACCCAAACGACCCCCGCCGCCTTTGAGCCGACCATCGACTATGTGGTCACCAAAATCCCCCGCTTTTCCTTTGCCAAGTTCCCAGGGGCTGAGGCGGTGTTGGGCACCAGCATGAAATCGGTTGGTGAGGTGATGGCGGTTGGCCGCTGCTTTGCCGAATCGTTGCAAAAAGCCCTGCGCGGGTTAGAGGTTGGCCTGCATGGCTTGGAGCTGCCCGCCAGCCTGGCCGCGCTGCAATCCCCGCAAACGCCTGAGGCCTGGTTGGCGATTTTGACCAAGCCCCAGCCCGAACGCCTGCTGGTGGTGGCACAGGCCTTGCGCCAGGGGGTGGCGGCCGACACCATCAGCCAGGCCACCGGCATCGACCCCTGGTTTGTCCGCCAGATTGCTGAGCTGGTGGCGACGGAGCAGTTGTTGCAACAACAGGGGCTGCCGCAAGATCCGCTGGCGCTGCGCCGCCTGAAAAGCCAGGGGTTCAGCGATGCCCGCCTGGCCGCCCTGACCAACACCTCTGCCACCACTATCGCCAGCCTGCGCGCCCAGCATGGCATAGCCCCTAGCTTTCGCCGCATCGACAGCTGCGCGGGTGAGCTGCGCGCCCACACCTCCTACTTCTACGGCAGTTATGAGCCGCTGCCCCCCGTGCTGCCCGTGACGGAGGCAACCGCCACCACGCGGGATAAGGTGGTCATTATCGGCAGTGGCCCCAACCGCATCGGCCAGGGGATTGAGTTTGACTACAGCTGTGTGCAGGCGGTGTTCGCCCTAAAAGCCATGAATATCGAAACCATCATGATCAACTGCAACCCCGAAACCGTCTCAACCGACTATGACACCGCCGACCGCCTGTATTTTGAGCCGATTACGGTGGAGGATGTGTTGGCGGTGATTGCCAATGAGCAAAGCAGCGGCCGCCTGTTGGGCGTGATTGTGCAGCTGGGTGGGCAAACCCCACTGAAGCTGACCGCGGGGTTGCAGGCGGCAGGCATTCCGATTCTGGGCACCCCGCCCGATGCCATTGATGTGGCCGAAGACCGTGACCGCTTCCGCATCCTGCTGGACAGCCTGAACCTGCAACAACCGCCCAGCGCGATTGCCCATACCGCCGCCGAGGTGCGATGCGCGGTGCAGGATCTGGGCTATCCCGTGCTGCTCCGCCCCTCCTATGTCCTGGGGGGGCAGGCGATGCGGATGGTGCAGCATGACAGCGAGTTGGAAGACTACCTGCTGAATCATGCCAACGAGTTTGCCGATAAGCCGCTGTTAATCGACCGTTTCCTGCGCGACGCGATTGAGGTGGATGTGGATGTGTTGGCCGACGGACAATCCGCCCATGTCGCGGCGGTGATGGAGCATATTGAGGAGGCTGGCATCCATTCCGGCGATTCCTGCTGCGCTCTGCCCGCCTTTTCGCTGAGTCAGGGGTTGCAGGATGCGTTGGCGGAGCAGGCCAAACGCCTGGCCATCGCCCTGGGGGTTAAGGGGCTGATGAACGTGCAGTTTGCGATCCAGCTGCCGCATGATGCCACCACCCCCCCGACCATTTATGTGTTGGAGGCCAACCCGCGTGCCAGCCGCACCATGCCCTTTGTCGCCAAAGCCACTGGCATGCCACTGATCCAACATGCCACCCGCCTGATGATGGGGGCACGCCTGGTCGACCTTGGTGACCTGCACCCCAAGCATCAACACAGCGCGGTGAAGGAGGCGGTGTTCCCCTATCACCGTTTCCCTGGCGTCGATGTGTTGGCGGGGCCCGAAATGCGCTCCACGGGGGAGGTGATGGGAATCGACCGCGATTTCCCGCGTGCCTTTGCTAAGGCGCAATTGGCGGCAGGACTGGGGCTGCCAATCGCGGGCACGGTGTTTTTGTCGGTGAAGGATAGCGATAAGGCGGGGCTGGTACCGCTGGCCAACCGTTTGTTAGAGCTGGGCTTTGACCTGGTCGCCACCAGCGGCACCGCCGACTATCTCAGCCAGCACGGTTTGGCGGTCGCCAGGGTCAACAAGGTGTTGGAGGGGCGGCCGCATATCGTGGACAGCCTGATCAACGGTACCATCGCCCTGGTCATCAACACCACCGAAAGCGCACAGGCGATTGCCGACAGTTTTAGCATTCGCCGCACCGCCCTGATGCTGAAAATCCCGCACTACACCACCCTGGCCGAAACCCGCGCCGTGGTCGCCGCCATCGCCGCCATGCAGCAGGACAACTTCCAAGTCCTCCCCCTGCAACAGTATTTGGCCAGTTGATGGGTGATTTTCTGCACTGGCTGCTGTTTTTAAGCGTGTGCACGACGGCCTCGATTTCGCCTGGCCCAGCGTTTTTGATAACCTTGCGCAATGCGCTCACCTATGGGCGTCGTTCAGGCATCGCCACCGCAGTGGGTCTGGGCGTTGGGATAATTCCGCCAATTCTCGTGACCTTATTCGGGATCGCCTCCCTTCTCATCAGCGTTCCGTTGGCCTTCATGGCGATAAAAGTGATCGGCGCCGCCTATCTTTTTTACATGGGTATCTGCGCCCTACGATCCCCCATGGCTTTGCCAGAGGAAAACGACACGGTTGCCAGGGCGACCATCAGCGATCTTGCTGCCTTTCGGCAGGGGGTGATAACCAATATCACCAACCCCAAAGGCTGGCTCTACTTCATTGCCTTGTTCAGCCAATTTGTTGGCCCGACCACGCCGGTCAGCATGCGATTGCTGTATGGCGCGACCAACTGTGTGGTTGAGGCCTTGTGGTTCTCCCTGGTTGCAACCCTGCTGAACACGCGACAACTGCGGCCAGCCTTTGATAGATTCATGGTTACAACCAGCCACGTTTGCGGCCTTTTGTTCATCGGCCTGGCGCTAAAAGTGTTTGTCGACGCGTTTAAGTAAAGCTAACGCCGTATAGCGACCAAGGCATTAATAAAATCAGGAATTGATTTCCAGCTCTAACCTAGCTTTAGCAATAAAGCCTTCATTTTTCAAAAGAAATTCACTGTTTTCTGTGTCGCTGTAAACAAAGCTACAGCTAGGTTCTAAAATGAAGTGCAACACCTTAGAGTGCGGTTTGGAAAAACGAGCACAGGAAGGCGTTGCAGATGAGACAGTATCAACAATTAAGCTTGGACGAAAGAGAGAAGATGGCTCGGCTAAGGCAATCGGAGTCCTCTATAGCGGAGATTGCCTTAGCATTAGGGCGAACAAGAAGAACAGTTTATCGTGAATTAAAGAGCAATAAGACCGCAAAAGGTGATTACTGGCCAGAAAGATCGCAGCAAAAAAGCGCGGGCCAGCCCTTCGGCGCCTGAGAACAAAAGAGACTCCCTTCGGCGCGATTGCGGGGGCGACGATTGGATCGCGATTTTGCACTTAAAAAGTGGTTGTTAGACAGAGTTATTTATGATTTATGGTCACCAGAGCAGATTTCTGGCTTTCTAAAACACCGTCAATCTGACATTAAAAGCATAAGCGTGGAGAGCATCTATAGCTGGATTTACGATAAAAAACAACGAGATGAAAAGATTTGGCGGCATCTCTGTCGTCGAAAGGCTAAACGAACGTGGCGATACCGCTACAGCGGGGGCGCCAGGATTTCGGATCGGGTTTCCATCCATGACCGCCCTCAAAATGCTGATAGCAAACAACAATTTGG
>VEQJ01000110.1 GCA_018883285.1 Alphaproteobacteria bacterium | reverse complement strand
GCGCAACAGCCAGCCGCCGCACCTCCGCCTGCGCCGCCAATCCCAATTTCCGTGCATCCCGCTTTTCCATCCCTCCTTATACCATCTCCCCACCCAAAAGTCATCCTTTTTCTTAGAATGTTAATATCTAATGTCAGAGCTACATTATCTACGAATTGTTACCACCCAAGGCGAAACCTTACAGCTCTATAATCTTCAGAATGCCATCGATGAACTAAAAGATTTATACGATGGAATGCAAACCCATCGTTCTTATTGGGTAAATAAAGCACATGTTGATAAAATTATTGGCAAAGCCCCGGATAGAAAAATCCTCACAAAACAGGGGAATTTAATACTAATCAGTCGCAGACAATATACTGCTGTCAAATCAAGGTTTGAGTAAAGAATGGGGGAGCAATCGAACCCAGAAAAACCCGAAAATGTTCGGACATTCAAAGCCTTGATAATCAAGTACATGACAACCTGAAGGTTGTTTTGAAAAAGCCTTCAGGTTTTGAGAGAAAACGCCCCAAACACCCTAAATGGGGTCAAAAAGCCGTCATGCTTGTACAGAGGTTTGGGAACAGGTTGAAGGGAAAAGCCCGCATAATATGGGGTTTTCCAAATGCAAAAACCGCCCGAAGGCGGTTTGAGAAAAGTTCGTTTTAGTGAAATTGGTTGCGGGGGCCAGATTTGAACTGACGACCTTCAGGTTATGAGCCACACGGCCTAGGGTTTTCTGTGTTTTGATGTGGCTATATTATCATTGACATATCAATGAATTAACGGCAATGTCACATCTATTAACATATGCCGCATTATGCAGAATTTGATGCATTTTGCGGCACCAGTGCGGCACCAGAAAATGAAATGCAATTTTACCAAACAGCTTCTGCTATCCCTCAAGGCTCCCGCCAAAGGTAGGCTTTATATCCATGACACCCGCGAAAATGGTCTGTCAGCCTATTTGACCCCCAACGGCATCCTTACCTTCTACGTGCGCAAGCGCATCAACGGGCGCGACGAACGGGTTGTCATTGGGCGCTATCCCGAAACAACGGTTGAACAGGCGCGAACCCAGGCGCTGGCAATAATGTCACAGGTGGCACTGGGTAAAGATCCAACAGAGGATAAACGGCGCTTGCGTGCCGACGTTACCTTTGCCGAGATGTTTCAGGAATACATGGATCGCTATAGCAAAAAACAGAAACGCTCCTGGCAATATGATGAGCGTGAGGTCAATAAGTTCCTGCCGCATTGGTTCAAGCGCAAAGCTAGCAGCATCGGCAAGCAAGAAATCCAGATTCTCCATGAGCGGGTTCGGGACGAAAACGGCCTTTATCAGGCTAACAGGTTGTTGGAGCGCATCAGTTCGATTTTCAATCGAGCCATCGAGTGGGGTTGGCACGGCACCAATCCAGCCGAGGGCATTCGCAAGTTTCGTGAGAAATCACGCGACCGTTTTCTGCAGCCTGACGAATTGCCAAGATTTTTTGCGGCACTGGAAGCAGAGGATAATCAGACCGCAAAAGACTACATCATGCTTTCCTTGCTGACAGGCGGGCGTAAATCCAATGTTTTGGCCATGCGTTGGGATGAAATCAGCTTTGGTCGCGCCGAATGGCGTATCCCAGAAACCAAGAATGGCGATCCGCTAACGGTTGCACTATCCATGCAAGCGATAGAGATTCTTAATGATCGCAGGGCAAAAACCAACAGCGAATGGGTTTTCCCTAGTGACGGAAGCGCGTCTGGCCATTTGGCCGATCCCAAAAAGGCATGGCAACGCATTCTAGCGCGGGCAGAGATAAAAGATTTGCGTATCCATGATTTGCGTCGTTCACTTGGTAGCTGGCAAGCTTCGACAGGTGCCAGTGGGTATGTTATCGGAAAATCGTTGGGGCATAAGTCTCAACAGGCAACACAGATTTATGCTCGGCTTAATCTTGACCCTGTGCGTGAATCGGTTGAACGCGCAACGCAGGCGATGATGGCGGCAGGCAGGGTTACTGGAACGAAGAAAGAACGGATAGCGTGAAACCTCATCTCTACATCATGGGCGGCGCGAACGGATCTGGAAAAACAACAGCAGCGATGACCCTTTTGCCCCAATATCTCGACGTTTATGAATTTGTGAATGCGGACGAAATCGCGCGGGGGCTTAATCCACTGAATCCTGAAAGCGCTAATTTTATGGCTGGACGCGTGATGATCGAAAGGGTACGCGGCCTAATAAACTCCGGAGCCAATTTTGCCTTCGAGACAACCTGTGCAGGCCTGAATCATACACAAACGATTGCACATGCCAAAGCGGCGGGGTATCTGACGACTTTGATTTTTTTGTGGCTTCCATCGGCAGACATGGCTGTCCAAAGGGTTCGCAGCCGTGTGCAGCAGGATGGACATAACATCCCTGAAATGACCATTCGGCGGCGCTATGCGGCTGGGCTAAAAAATCTAAAGGAACGCTTCCTCCCCCTTGTTGATAAAGCCGTCATTTACGACAACACCACCACGGATAAGGCCAACCTTCACAAGATTGCAGAAAAAAACGAAGATGGATTTGTGGTTTTTGATCAAGGCCTGTGGGATACAATTGCTAATTCTTCTGAAGGAGAAACCTGATGATTCAGCCATCAACTGATAAAACCATTCAAAAAATCGACTTGGGATTTCCCGCAATTGCCGATGCCGCCATTGAAAAAGCCCGCCAAACCAAGACCAAGCTTGTGATATGGCGAGATGGTAAGATTGTTGAGATTGACCCCGAAGAGGCATTCATCAATGAAAGACCTGCTTAAAGATTTCAAAACCCAGAGCGTTCTGCGGCAGCTTTCGGATCAAACGATTGATCTGTTGGTTGCAAGATTCTGCGACGATCCAAAACTAGACCTAAAAAATATTCGCAAGGATAAAAAGAAGAGAGATATCCTTCAAGCGATCACAGAAGCGATTTCCGATTATCCCCACTGCATTCGCGCCCTGAGAGTAGCCCATTTTTTTCATAAGGAACGCAATGCGTTTATCAACTTGCGTCCGTTCTTGCTGCATAAAGAAGCGCAAGTCGATTGGGCAAAAATTCACGCTGGGAAATCTGGAGCTGAACAGGCCATTCTGCTTTATCTGGAGCAGGAAAATCTTGTCGGCGATTTTTTCGTCATGTGCCTGCATACGCAGCAAAGCAAGATGTATTGCTCTTGCCGTAATGATTATACCGAAGGCGATGTCAAAGCCCCAGACGCAAGTGCCTTGGATGCATTAAAAGCCAAACTGCTCACCAGCCTCCATCGTGACAGGGGCAGTCGCTTTAGCGATACGCGGTCGTTCAGCTATGACAACAAAACTTTCTTCATGCTGGAGTTTGACGATCTTCCATCCTATCAGCGCGAATATGAGGATGGCGAAGATAAGCCGGTGGACAAATATCCACGATTGGCACTTGGTCTGGTTTATGTTTTTGATGCGCAAAACAAAACCATCGACACCATCGCCGAAACGCCAGAGTTACGCCTGCAAATGCATCAGGTTTGCGCGGAAGTCATCTATAAGAAAACCGCCATTGATGCTCGGCCACCCAAAAATGAGATTTTCGATCTGCAAGCCCTGCTCGATGCTGTGATTGAGGGAAAGCCTTTGTCCTCTCCCATGTCGGATACTGGAGTCAAACAGGCTTTTGTCGGTTCCTTGCGGGTGCAAAGAACCAAACATCCCTACTGGGAAATGACGCTTAACATCAAGATTCCGAAGAACCATCTGAAGCAGCAGGTTGATATGGTTCAGGAAATCCAAAATATCGCGAGAGTCATCAACACCAAGCCTGACTCTGGCGGATGGTGGCATCGCAGCTATGTGGAGGCAACCCAAGCCGAAATGTTCATCGTGTATTGGGACGCTGCGGAGCAGAAAGAACTATCCAAAAAAGTTGGGGTGAATAGTGCTGGCGGCACAAGTCTTGGTCATGACGAAACGGATGAAAATATCAAGCGGTTTTTCCGTGAGATCAAATTGTTGAAGGTTGGCGGCGATGAAAAACAAGACGATGATGAAAGCGCGGGCTCCGCAACGCAAGCCGCCTAATCAGTGGCCGCGATTTTTCAGGAATATGTTGGGACAACTGGATGTTGCTGGGGATGATCCCGTGTTTCTCGCAAAAGATGACATCGCGTTAGAAGATCAATCTTATGTTGCGAGCCTGATAGCGCAGGGGCTGTTGTCGGAAGAACCGTCAAGCTCTATCGCCTGCATTTCCTGCGATGCTATAGCCGCTGTTCGGCGCAAGGGAGCAAAAGGCGAAAAAGCTTCGGCTGTATGCCCATGTTGCGGGGCAATTTTTCAGACCAATGCGCAAGAACTCAGGCGGTGGCGTGCCGATTGGAACAGTTTGGGGGCGTGGGTTAAAGACATGGCTGAAACGGATGGTGATCTGGAATCGGTTTCGTCGTCGGCACTTTTTCTGGGCCACATTACCAGAGGGCAAGAGCGGTTTGAGGTTTATCTGGCACGGTCTTTGACCGAACAGACATCAGGGCAGCAAGCCTATTCTGACATATCCCAATCCATGAACGGATCGGGCATTGTGCTTTCCCTCGCTGGGAGTTTTCCAAAGCCGACTAATCCAAAGATGGCAGTAGTTCGCCTTATTGATTGTCTTGTGGTTTCGGGCGGAGAATTTGCGTTTGAATGGCCAGAACAGGCATTTTCTGGAAAGGATCAGGCGAAACAGCGTGCTGGGTTAGCGAGGGCGCAAAATGATCCGCGCCAAAAACAGAAGGAAAGTCTTAAAGCGTTTGTCAGGCGAAAGATCGTAGGTATTTCTATAGACACTCGCCATCATGAGATTGCTGAAGATATTCGCAAAAACCATAAGGATCAAATCACTTATTTTGACCGTTTAGGTAATGAGCATAAGTTATCCAATCAGATAATTCTCGATTCCATTGCCGAAGTTTTGCGCGAAAATGGTCTTGGAGATAGAATTTCAGGCAAGAAATTCAATACCTAAACCAGTTGGTATCGTTAACTGACCGCTTCCCCCTCATGCTCTATACGCCATGGGTTTTATCCGTCGTGATAGACGATGGGTAGGTTATGCCCAGCACAAAAATCGCATTTACTGTTTTATTTCAATTGATTGTGTGGTGGTCATGCCCAGCACAAGGG
>VEQJ01000373.1 GCA_018883285.1 Alphaproteobacteria bacterium | reverse complement strand
ATCCGCCCGCCACCGCGCCCAAGGCCAGGGGCAACAGCGGCAGAATCATGGACGGCGGCGATTCATGCGGATGATGGCCGCCATGACCATGATCATGATGATCATCATGCGATCCGTGCGCCGACTCCGCAGGGCGCGGGGATCCGAAGAATACCAGGAACAACAGGCGGAAACTGTAAAAGGCGGTCATTACCGCCACCAGCATGCACCCCAGATAAACGGGAAAGGCGACGACCGAATGGCTGAAATAGGCGGCCTCCAGAATGGCATCCTTTGAGAAAAAGCCCGCAAAGGGGAAAATGCCGCACAGCGCCAAATTGCCAATCACCAACAGCGGAAAGGTGTAGCGCAATTGCCGCCGCAACCCGCCCATATGGCGAATATCCTGCTCACCCGACAGGGCATGAATAACGCTGCCCGCGCCCAGGAATAACAAGGCTTTAAAGAAGGCGTGGGTTATCAGATGGAACATCCCCGCGCTGTAGGATTGCAGGCCGACCGCCACAAACATATAGCCCAGCTGGCTGCAAGTCGAATAGGCGACAATCCGTTTGATGTCGTTTTGGGTCAGCGCGACAAAAGCGGCGAAGAGTGAGGTTGCCACCCCCATCACCGCAATAAAGTCCAGCGCGCTGGGCGCCAATTCATACAGCGGCGACAGGCGGCAAATCATAAAGACGCCGGCGGTTACCATGGTGGCGGCGTGAATCAGCGCGGAAACGGGGGTTGGCCCCTCCATCGCGTCGGGCAACCAAACATGCAACCCCAACTGCGCCGATTTGCCCATTGCCCCGATAAACAGCAAAAAGGCGATAAGGGTTGGCGCGTGAATGCTGAATCCCAAGAAACTCAGCGACAGATCCGCCACCAGCGGCAGGGTAGCAAAGATGGTATCAAAACTGGTGCTGCCAAAGGCGGCAACCGTGGCAAAAATCCCTAACAAAAAGCCCAAATCGCCAATGCGGTTGACCACAAAGGCCTTGATGGCGGCGTTGTTGGCGCTGGCGCGTTGGTGCCAAAAGCCGATGAGTAGGTAGGAGGAGAGGCCGACCCCCTCCCAACCGAAAAACATTTGAATCAGGTTGTCGGAGGTCACCAACATCAACATGAAAAAGGTAAACAGGCTTAGATAGCCCATAAAGCGGGGAATTTCAGGATCCTCAGCCATGTAGCCGATGGCGTACAGATGAACACAGGCCGACACGGTGGTCACCATTGCCACCATCACC
>VEQJ01000109.1 GCA_018883285.1 Alphaproteobacteria bacterium | reverse complement strand
TTATGACGGTATCCAGCCTTAGCAATGACGTGGATATCCGTGGTTTTGTTTTTGCTGTCGATGCCAGCGTGTCCAATGACGCTGGTTTCCCAGGACTCTGATAGATAAGTGAAGCCGCCTTTCCACATATCTTCCGTAATTGCTCCAATGACCCCAAAGCGACCGGTTTCACGGAATGCTTCATGTTCTGCTGTGAATAAATTGCGTGGCAACATATTGGCTATTGGTCGAATCGCACCTGATTGCATTTTTATTGTATCCATCTACACGGTTATTGTTCTATAGAAATAGATAAAGCTGGGATGGAGCATCTGTTAGATTTTGTAGAATGCCGTCGGCAGCAACTGCTACGATCAGTTTAGGCCTTTTGACAGCTTAGTTGGTTGTTAAACATTTGTGATGCGCAACATATAACCATGCCCCCAATGGGAAAGAACAACTTTCTGTAAATAATGATAATTTATGTATGTTGCGTTGTATATACGATGATATATCGTGTGAAACTTGCAAATTCAAAGGCATTTTGTTAGGATGCCTATTAGGGAGTAGCCCTTGGGCGACCCCCTAAAGGACATCAAACCACTATCTTCTGTGGCGAGATTGCCAGTTTCGCATCATGATACCCTCCTTTCTTTTGCTTTTAGGTAAGGGTTTGTATAGATGGTGCAAAGCACCACCACAGAGGCAGGGAACCCACTTCCCTGCCTCTGATTTTTATGGGGTCGGCGATATATCAAGCCATTTCCCCCAATTCCCATAATTTTGTAGCCCGATTGAATTTTAATCGTGGGCTTACGCTCATCAAAATGCTGAGGCGCCGTTTTTCAATCTGCACCGATTTTTGAACAAATTCGTGAACATTGGAAAGATTCGCCTGATCAGCATTAGCCTTAATATATTCAGTAGCAGCAGCAATTACCCGGCTTTGTTTTGAATTGACGAGATCCATAGTGCTCGCAGCATGGGGTTCGGTTGTATCCTTGGAAAAAACCGGATTGTTGCTGTATTGCGCGATTAGCTGCTCAACAGCTTGTAACTTGCAATAATCTTGATTCATTTGTAAAATTTTGATTATACGCTCTTTTTCTTTTTTGGCTGCTTCAAGAATTGACATTTTTTAAGATCCATAAAGTTTATTATAACAAGATATAGCATACAGGAACGCATGTGCCAAGACCTCAATGTAACATTTATCAAAAAAAATAAAATATAACAGTGTTAGTGCAACGAACAACCACACGCCCCAGCATGCAAACGGCTTGACCACAGCGAGCTCAAGTCTTTACATGAGTCTTCTTTAACCAACCGTTAACCATCGGGGCTTAGGTTCAAAGGGCGGCGGCTTAGGTTGCTGCGGCTGCGGCTGTTGCTGCGATGCCCCGAATCTGGCCACCTGTTCCACCTGAAAGACGACGCTGCCCGCGTTTTCTGCTGCCCCAACCAATACTCAAGCCAATATCCATGAAAATTGCCCCATCCCTGCTATCCGCCGACTTTGCCAATCTGGGCGCATCGGCGCGGGTGGTGACGCAGGCGGGGGCAGACTGGCTGCATTGGGATGTGATGGATGGCCATTTTGTGCCCAACCTGACCATTGGCGCCGATGTGATGGCGGCGGTGCGCCCCTATTCCGACCTGCCCTTTGATGTGCATCTGATGATATCGCCCGTCGATGCCTTTATCCCGCTGTTCGCTAAGGCTGGCGCTGACCGCCTGACCATTCATCCTGAAGCTGGCCCCCATTTGCATCGCAGCCTGCAACTGATTCGCGCGGTGGGGTGCAAGGTGGGCGTCGCCCTTAACCCCGCTACCCCGCTGGAGGTGTTGCAGCCGGTGTTGGGCGATATTGACCAAGTGTTGATGATGACCGTTAACCCTGGTTTTGGTGGGCAGCAGTTTATTCCGCAGGGGTTGGCGCGGGTGGCGGCGGTTAAGGCGATGATTATCCAGGCCGGTCGGCAGGTTGGCGGCGATGAGGGGCAGATTGAGCTGGTCGTCGATGGCGGGGTTAACCCCGTGACCGCGGGTCAGCTGTGGGCGGCGGGTGCCAGCGTTTTGGTGGCGGGCACCGCAGTTTTTGGTGGCACTGATGGCGATTATGCCGCTAAAATCCAACGACTGAAACAGGCACCTCCCCACACACAGGACTAAACAATCTTGAGGATGATTTTGCCCCATGCGATGCGCGATATGATGGATGGATGGCAAAGACTGTCGGATTGGTTGCGCGCCCTAAGCCCTGATGCCGCGGGTCAGCTTAATCGCGGCGGCAAAGTGGCCGCGCATCGTTCCCTACGATCCCCGCTGGTCAGCCTGTATCATCAGCCATCAGACCCGTGGAGTGGGCGTTCAGATCTGGGCAACCGCCTGATTGCGGTGATCAGCGAAAGCGATGCGGCCAGCTTTTTTGCGCTGGGTGGACGGGTTAGCAGCGATGCCGAGCTGGCAGGATTGATTGGCGATTGGTCGCCCCACAGCTTTGTCTGGTTGCGCCATTTGCACGCCCTGGGCGGGGATCCTGCCCGCGCCTATGTGCGGATGCTGCTGCAAAGCTGGCTGAACAATCGCCCCTATTTGTCAAAGGCGCAGCTGGCCGAAATTGACGATCTGGCCATTAAAGGCCAGCGGGTCAGCCAGTGGTTGAGTCACTTTAGCTTTTACGGTGCCAGCTCCGACAGCCATTTTCAGCAGATGGTTTGCCGCGCCCTGCTGAAAGAAGTTCGGCAGCTTAAGCGTCGTTGGTTGCAGGGCACCACGGTTGAGGCGCGGATGACCGCGCTGAAAGGCGTCATCTTTGGCATTCTGGCGCTGGAGGAGGATGACAGCGATCTGAACTTCTACCTAAAAGCCATGGAGGATCAGCTGTTTCACAGTGTGTTCCAGGATGCCCCCCGTGGCCGCACCAATGCCAGCGGTTATGTCAGCATGTTGCGCGATTTGTTAGAGATTCGCAGCCTGCTGTGTGCGGTTGGCCATTCGGTGCCGATGATTATTCAACAAAGCATCGAACGGCTGGCCACCATTGTGCGGATGTTCCTGATGCCCGATGGCAAGCTGGCTTTGGTCAACGGCAGTGTTGAGGAATCCGCCAGCGAGTTGGAGCAGTTGTTGCAGCTGGCCACTGGCCGTGCCTATGGCCTGACCCAGCAACAGTTTCGCGGCTATTACCGTATGGCCGCTGGCCGTACCACCCTGTTGGTTGATGCCGCCCCCCGTATAAGCCAGGATGGTGGCCATGCTGGGCTGTTGAGCTTTGAAATGGCGGTGGGCAGAGAGCGGTTGTTGGTCAATTGCGGCACCTATTGTGGCCCCGATGCGGCCTGGTACCGTGGCCTAAGGGCGACGGCGGCGCACAGCACGATTGGCCTGCCCGCCAGCGATGCCTATGACTTTGCCCCCAGCCCGCGTCGGGTGGCCAGCATCCCCCTACAACCGTCCGCGGAAAAAAGTGAGCAGAATAATCATCAACTACTGGAAATGGCGCATGACGGTTATTTGGTCAGCCATGGGGTGCGCATCCAACGCCGCCTGTATCTGGCGCGTGATGGCGATGATGTGCGTGGTGAGGATTGTGTCACTGGCCCCGCCAACACCATGGTGGAAATTCGTTTTCACCTGCACCCGCAGGTGGATGCTGGCCTGTCGCAAAAGGGCGATCAAGTCATCCTGAAACTGCCATCGGGCGGGATGTGGAAATTTCGCGCCGATCTCAGCGGGGGGCGGGGTGAACTGGAATTGACCGAAAGCATCTATGCCCCGCAACGGTTGGTTATCAAACGCACGCAACAAATTCTGCTGCGCCTACCCCTAGACGAGGATGGTAAGGTGCGGGTGCAATGGGGTATCCGCCGCCCGCTGACGTAAAATAAGCCGAATGATGCGCAGTAAATTTGCTAGGTGAATCGTTTTCACTGTTATCAAGAATGACTAGCAGATTTTTCTGGTGTGTCCTTGGGATATGTTTTTTGTAATGGAATTAGCAGTTCGTTAAATGTGCTATCATTAATTTCTAAAAACCGTGCCAGTTTTGAATCAATGCGCAGCATTCGCCGCCCATCATTTTGTATTTTGATTGATTGATTGTTTTTTTCTGAAGGATTTATATTTTTATCGTTAATGAGTGTGGTTGGCTGATTATTCTTATCTAAGTTGTTAGATATAAGTTCTGCATTGCTTGTTATGCCAGTGATTTGCATAGTGGCATTGGGTGTTACCCACTCAACAGTGTTGGGCACTGGCGGTCTTGGAAGTAAATCACCGCCTGTATTAGGGTTGGTTACAGTTAATATACCTGACATAACACTGCCCAGCTGATAGTTAGAGAACAGACTGCCCAAATCTACAGAGGCCAGTGTCAAGTTATAGGTACCCACACGGCTGCCCTGTACATAGCCGCCGAGGTCGATCGTCGCGCTGGTCAGGTTGGCGACGCTGTCGCTGCCGTAAAAGCCGGACCAGGTGATGTCGTTCTTGCCATAGCTGGGGGTGGCGGCGCCATAGGTCAAGTTTTGGTTGTTGACGCTGCCGCTCAGGCTGCGCTTGCCAACGCTCAAGGTGCCGGTGTTATAGGCGATGCTGTAGTTGGAGAGGCCGGAACCGGTGGCGTTGGCGGCGGTGATCAGCCAGTTGCCGGCGTTCCACTGGCCGGCGCTGCTGAGGCTGGCGTTGGTGGCCAGGTCGAGGCTGGCGATGCTGTCGCCGCTGAGCAGGCCGCTGCTGCTGTAGCCGTTAAAGCTGTTGCTATCGCCATAGGTCATGGCCTTGTCGTTGGCGGTGATGGAGAGGGCGCGGGCGGTGATGTTGGCGGTCAGGCCGCTGGGCTGGGACAGGCTGTAGTTGCCAATGTCGGCGCCGCCGAGGCTGTAGCCGGCCACCGTGATGGCCTTAGCGGTGCCGACATTGGCGTTGGCGAAACTGGCGCTGGCGGCGGTGCCGTCCAGGCTGACGCTGTCGCCCGCGACCAGGCCGCTGAGGCTGGCGGATCCGCTGAGGCTGGCGGTGGTGGTGCGGTCATAGACTTTGTTGGCGCCCGATAGGCCGGCTATGGAAAGGGCTTTTTGGCCAACGCTCAAGGTGCCGGTGTTATAGGCGATGCTGTAGTTGGAGAGGCCGGAACCGGTGGCGTTGGCGGCGGTGATCAGCCAGTTGCCGGCGTTCCACTGGCCGGCGCTGCTGAGGCTGGCGTTG
>VEQJ01000108.1 GCA_018883285.1 Alphaproteobacteria bacterium | reverse complement strand
GTATGTGCTGCTGCCGCTGGCGCTGCTGTTCGCGCTGATCCTGGTGGCGTTGGGGGTGCCGCAGAATTTCGATGCCAACCTGGTGGCGCAGGGGTTAGAGGGCGGCAGCCAGATCCTGCCCCCAGCTTTTAATGGCGGCAGTCAAATCCTGCCGCAGGGATCGATGGCCAGCCAGACGGCCATCATGCTGTTGGGCAGCAACGGGGGCGGTTTTCTGGCCGCCAATCAGGCGCACCCCTATCTGAATCCCAGCCTGATCAGCAACTGGTTGCAATTGGGTTCCATGCTGTTGCTGCCGCTGGCGGTGCTGTTGCTGTTTGGGCGGCTGATTGGCCAGCCAAGACAGGGTTGGATGCTGCTGCTGGTTGCGCTGACCCTGATGCTGCTGGCCTGCCTGCTGGTGGGGTGGTGGGAGCAGGGGGCGACGGCCGCCCGCGATTTGCGGTTGCAGGCTGGCGGTGTGACCAGCTGGTGGTCGGTGGTCTCCGCGGCCAGCGGTAACGGTTCCACCAACATGGGCGTTGGCTGGCTAACCCCCCTTAGTCAAATGGTGATGGCGCTGTTGATGATGGTTGGGGGCGTCACCCCCGGCGGGGTTGGTTGCGGCCTGTATGGGCTGTTGCTGTACGCTCTGCTGACCGTCTTTATCACCGGCCTGATGGTTGGTCGCACGCCAGAAATTTTTGGCAAAAAGATTGAGGCTGGCGAAATGCGGTTGGTGATGTTGGCGATTCTGATTGCGCCAGCCGCCATTTTGTTGGGGCAGGTTGCCGCCCTGCTGAGCCCACAAGTGTTGGGCGATTTGCATCAGGGCGATCCCGCCAACCTGTCCTTTCGTTTCAGCCAGCTGCTCTACGCCTTTGGCTCCGCGGCGGGCAATAACGGCAGCAGTTTGGGCTGGGCGTATGACGGCACCCACTATGCCGACGGGCTGATCACGGTGGCGATGTTGGTGGGGCGGTTAGCAATGTTCTGGCCGATTGCCGCGCTGGCGGGGCGTTTGGTGGCCAAGAAAACCGTGACGGCCAATCCTGGCACCCTGCCCACCGATCGCCCGCTGTTTGCCATGCTGTTGGCGATGATGATCCTGTTGTTGGGCGGCTTAACCTATCTGCCCAGCATGATGATGGGGTCGATAGCCGATTATCTGTTGCCCTAAGGCCTGCCTTAAAGTCTGCCCGAACGCCTTATGGGCGGCGGCTGGCAAAGTCTGCTATTTACGAACGCGCCGACCAATGCTTTGATGCAATCCGAACCAAAAAAGGATAGCGCATGACCATCACCAATCCCGCTGCCAACCCCGCTGTCACCCATATAGCCCCCGCCCAACCAGATGCCAGCGCGAATGCCAGCTTGAATGCCAGCAGCCAGCCCAACAGCCGTGATGCCAGGCTTAAGGCCGCCCTGCGCGCCAACCTGTTGCGCCGTAAGCAGCAGCATAACGCCCGCCAACAGGATGCCCCATCCATCACCCCGAACCTGGGGGGGCAGTGATGGCCATTCGTCCTGACAGCTGGATCCGTCGCCAGGCCTTAGAGCATGGCATGATCGAACCGTTTGTTGAGCGGCAATCGGCTGGCGGTCGCATATCCTTTGGCCTATCCTCTTATGGCTATGATGCGCGGGTGGCGCCCGATTTTAAGCTGTTCACCAATTTGGAATCGGCGGTGGTTGACCCCAAAAATTTTAACCAGGACAGCTTTGTCGATCGCCAAACCGATGTGTGCGTGATTCCGCCCAACAGTTTTGCCTTGGCGCGCACGGTCGAATATTTCCGCATTCCGCGCGATGTGTTGGTGATCTGTTTGGGCAAATCGACCTATGCCCGCTGTGGCATTATCGTTAACGTCACGCCGTTGGAGCCGGAGTGGGAGGGGCATGTAACCCTGGAAATTTCCAACACCACCCCGCTGCCCGCCCGTATTTATGCCAATGAGGGTATTTGCCAATTCCTGTTTTTGAAAGCTGAGGAGCTTTGCGAGATTTCCTATGCCGACCGCGCGGGCAAATACATGGGGCAAACGGGCGTGACCCTGCCCAAAATTGCTTAGCCCCCATTCAACCATCCAACCCTTTTCGGTGTATTGTCGATGACCCTGCCCCATCATGAACCTGCTATTCGGATTATCGGCGGCCAACGGCTAAGCGGTCGTATCGCCATCAGTGGCGCAAAGAATGCCGCCCTTAAGCTGATGGCGGCCAGCCTGCTGACCGATCAGCCATTGGTGTTGGATAACGTGCCGCAACTGTTGGATACCGTCACCATGGCCGACTTGCTTAGCCATCATGGGGTGACCTTGAATCAGCAGGGCAATCAATGGACATTGCAGGCAAAGGATGTTGCCCCCACTGACACCTGTTTCGATTTGGTGCGCACCATCCGCGCCTCCATCGTGTTGCTGGGCCCCTTGCTGGCGCGCTGCGGCTATGTGCGCCTGCCCTTTCCAGGTGGGGATGCGATTGGCAATCGCAAGATTGACTATCATTTGCACGGGTTGCAGCTGTTGGGGGCGCAGGTGCAGTTTGACGATGGCTTTATCCTGGCTGAGGCGCCCAACGGCCTACACGGCGCCACCATGCATTTCCCCAATGTGACGGTGACGGGTACCGAAAATGTGCTGATGGCCGCCTGTTTGGCTAAGGGAACCAGCGTGCTGCACAACGTCGCGCGGGAGCCTGAGGTGGGGGATCTGATCGCCTGTTTGAACAGCATGGGCGCGCGGATTGAGGGGGCGGGCAGTGAGACGCTGGTCATCCATGGGGTCGATCGCCTGCAGGGGGCGACGCATCGGGTTATCCCCGATCGGGTCGAAACCGGCACCTATGCTTTTGCGGCGGCGATGACGGGCGGCGACCTGCTGCTGACCGGTGCCAACCCCGATCATTTGCCCAGCGAGTTGGCCAGTTTGCGGGCGGCGGGAGCCAATGTTTCGATTGGCGTTGAGGGGTTGCGGGTGACGGCGGCCGAGCAAGCGTTGCAGGGGGTCGATATCATCACCGACCCCTATCCGGGCTTTGCCACCGATATGCAGGCGCAATTTATGGCGATGATGACGCGGGCAAAGGGGGCATCCCTGATTACCGAAACCATCTATGAAAACCGCCTGCGCCATGTGCCAGAGCTGCAAAAGCTGGGGGCGAACATCACCGTTCATGGCCAATCCGCCCTGGTGCGCGGGGTGGATCAGTTGCACGGGGCGGTGGTGTCGGCCACCGATATTCGCGCCTCCGTCTCCCTAGTGCTGGCAGGGTTGGTGGCAGAGGGGGAAAGCTGGGTGCAAAAGCCCTATCACCTGGATCGCGGCTATGAAGGGCTGGTCGAGAAATTGCAAAGCTGCCACGCCACCATCGAACGGGTGGGGTAGGGTGTAGGGCGGGGTGTGGGCTTTGGTGCCCGCAGCCAGAATCGAACTGACGACCTAACGATTACGAATCGTTTGCTCTACCAACTGAGCTATGCGGGCGCACCAACGCCAAAGCGCCAAAGCGCCAAACGGCAAATTAGCCTGTTACAGCACGGCAGGCAAGCTGGCCAATGCGGCATCCTCAAGATCATTGCCACCATCGCTGTTTCCACCCGCCAGATCCAGGCTGGCCACCGCGTGACAGGATGAACAAATCGCCGTCCATTCCGACGCCTGATGATGACAGGATGCACAGACCCAGGCGGCAGGCTCCGTCGCCTTGGCGGCCTTATCCAGCCATTTATAGGCGGCCTCCTTACTGCCATGTTCGGATTTTTCCAGCGCGGCCATCAGGCGAAAAGCATCGGGCAGGGGTTCCAGATCGACAATCGCCTGCAACTGTTGGCGTGCCTTGCCCCACAATTTGCAGGCTAAGGCCGCCTGCGCCACCGCCAGATAACTAAGCGGATGAAGCGGTTTTTTGGCGGCCAGGGCTTCGGCGGCGCGCAAATGGGCAAAAGGTTCCGTCGGCGCCAGCTGTTCATGCAGATCCAACAGCTCCTTACAGGGTTGTGAGCCCCACCATTTGTGCAGCAGGCTGCGTGATTGACGGCTCTCACTTTGGCCACTCTGGGGGCCACTCTGGGCAGCCAATTGCGCCAAATAGGCAATTGCCACCGGGCGATAGGATGGCGCCAGGCGATAGGCCTGGGCAATCAGCCGTTCCCGCTTATCCTGTTGGGTTGATGGCACCTGCTGCGCTTGTTGCAACAGAATGACCGCCCGCCACCGTTGACCATCAGCGCGGCTTAAGTGACGATCGGTGATCATTTTTTGCAGAATCTGGTCGGCCTCATCCCATTGCTGGTTCAACCCCAACCAGACCAACAACCCCTCCTGCACCCAATTGACGGTCGGCTCTAGGGCAAAGGCTTGACGCGCCACCGATAACCCGACGGTCGGGTCGGGGTTTTTCGCCACCTGTTGCAACAGGGCGCGAAGGGCAGGCAGGCGGGTTTCGGGCACATCCAACATGCGGTGATACAGGGTTTGTGCGGTCGCGCTGTCGCCCCCCATCTCTGCCGATTGTGCCGACAACAGCATCGCCACCGGTTCTTTTTTGACAAAACGGCTGGCCTTGCCCGCCAATTTTTGCGCCTGGCGGGTATCGCCAGAGGCCATCGCCAACATCCCCTCGCTTAAGGCATTCAAGCCCTTTTCCAAATGGCGGGTGCGCCGTCGTTCCCGAATGCGGGCTGGCCAACCCACCAGCCAACGGCGCAGGCGATCCATCAGCACGGTCAGCACCGCTCCCGCCACCATCACCGCCAGCCCCAACAGCGCACTGGTTTGCAGCTGCCATCCGCGCCAACTGATCTCCAGGCTGCCGGCATCCTGCATCAACCAGGCGATAACCGCCACCAACAGAATCAACAGCGCCAAGCGCCATATCCAACGCAGCCAGCAGAACAGCCGTTTTGCCATTGTTGCCATGGTTATTTACCCCCCGCATCGGTGCTGGCGGTTTGCGCCATGGCGGTCACCACCCGTTGTTCCAAATCTTGCAAGGCTTGGTCAGCCTTTAGACGGGCGCTTAACCCCGCCGACAGCTGGCTTAAGGCCTTAAGGCTGCTATCGGGCAAATGTTGCAGGGCGGCATGCACCCGTTCCAAATCGCCCGCCGCCAGCGAGGTTTCAACATCGGTTAAATAGGCGGCGACGCTGCCAGGCTCCGCCCGCCCCGCGGTCGGCCGTACCGTTACCAGCTGGCGAATTTGCTGCTTTGTCCATCCCCACCAACCGCTCTGCGCCGTGGGATTGGCCTGCGC
>VEQJ01000372.1 GCA_018883285.1 Alphaproteobacteria bacterium | reverse complement strand
ATCAACGCCCGCCATGGCCAGGCCAGGGGGCAACGGTTCAGCAAATGGTCAACAGCATTGGTCATAGGGGGTGCGCGGCGGTTAGGGGGTGGAGGTGGTAAGAGCAGCGTTGCCTGGCAACCGCGCCATCATGCCAGCCTTGCTGGCCTAAGGGAAAGTCAAAAATTGTTATGGCAACATCATTCCCGCCCGCTGCGCCGTTGCCCTTCGGTTGCGTGATCATAGCTCATCGTAGGCGCATGCTTGACGAGTGATAGGTTGAGGGATTGAACATTCTCATGTGCGCAGTTAGTTCGTCTTATTAACGGAAGCGACTGCGGCTGTGTTGTAGGGTTTGCTGTGCATTTGCGTGTGGGGAATACCCTTAGTGGCCAGAAAATGGTAGCATGTTTGTGTTTTTGACAATAAATAGAACCGTGTGCGGATCGCCTTACAGCTAGGCCAGCTGCTCTTGATTCCGAATAAGATAATTGGCAAGCAAGCTTACGCCGTACCCTGTGGATCGTTTTTTGCCATAGGGGTTAAACGATTCGCCAGTTGCGGTAGCCGCAATGTCTATATGCGCCCATGAGGTTTGGGGCTTGATAAAATTTTGCAAGAATTGTGCGGCAATAATGGCCGCCGCAGAGTCTTTATGCCGATTTTTTATATCTGCATAATCGGATTTAAGATACTCATCATAGAGGGGATCCAGTGGCAATCGCCAGACACGCTCGCCACTTACGTTGCCAGCATCAACAAGTTGTGAGGCGAGCACATCGTCGTTTGCGAACAGACCGCCAAAAATTGGACCAAGAGCGACGATAATACCCCAAGTCAAGGTAGCAACATCAATGATATGTTTGGGAGAAAACTTCGTCTGTGCATACCACAGAACATCCGCCAAAATGACTCGCCCCTCAGAATCGGTATTAATAATCTCGACCGTTTTTCCAGACAGCATGGTGATGACATCACTGGGGCGGTATGCATTGCCCGAAGGCATGTTTTCAACCACAGGACACAGGGCTACGATGTTGATAGGCAATTTTAAGGCAGCAGCCACCTGGATCACGGCCAGGACAACAGCTGCTCCAGCCATGTCCATTTTCATATCTTCCATCCCATCCGCTTCTTTGATGCTGATACCACCAGCATCAAAAGTCACCCCTTTTCCCACCAAAACGATAGGCTTATCATTGGCACCCCCACCTGACCACATGGCTTGATACAATAGCGGTTGGTGAACACTGCCTCGTCCCACACTAAGAA
>VEQJ01000107.1 GCA_018883285.1 Alphaproteobacteria bacterium | reverse complement strand
GAGGATTATCAAGAAACCATCTTAAACCATAACTTAACACCACGCAAAAGCCTCAACTGGCTCACCCCTCTTGAGGCCTTCACCCAAAATATCCACCTTGTTGCACTTCAAACTTGAATTCAGCGGGCACATGTACGTTCATGTACACTCCGCTCCGTTTCTCGATCTCATAACATTTTCGCAGGCTGTATATTTCCAAATTGAAACGACTATAAATGGCGAATGCCCTAACCCTCGATCCAGCCGTTGCCGAGCAGCAGGTTACGGGTCAGGCACAGGGGTAGGCCGATGATGTTGCTGATGCTGCCCGACACCGATTGCACAAACGCCTCTGCCATGCCCTGAATCGCATAGCCGCCCGCCTTACCCTGCCATTCATTGCTGGCGACAAAGCGGGCAATCTCCGCCGCGCTAAGCGATTTAAACTGCACCTGGGTGATCGCCACTTTCACCACCATTTTGCCCGCAGGGTTGGCCAGCGCCACCCCCGTGTACACCCGATGGCGACGGCCAGAGTACAGCCGCCAGAATTTGGCCGCCTCCACCGCGTCAGCGGGCTTGCCCAGAATGCGTCGGCCAACCGCCACAATCGAATCGGCGGCCAGCACAAAGGTGGGGGGCGGCGGCGTATCCGCGCTGCTGCTGCTACTACTGGCGGCCAGTTGTTCGCACACCACCCGCAACTTGGCGGCGGCAATACGCCGCACATAGCCGTGGGGCACTTCGCGGGGCAGGGGGGTTTCATCAATATCGGCGGGAATGACCGCGGCGGGTTCCACCCCAATTTGGCGCAACAATTCCAATCGGCGGGGGGAGGCTGAGGCCAGAATCAGCCGCTGGCGCATGATGCCGAACCCTATTTGTTAAAGCGAAAGATGATGCGCCCCTTGGTCAGGTCATAGGGGGTCATTTCCACATTGACCCGGTCGCCGATCAACACCTTGATACGATTTTTGCGCAGCTTGCCAGAGCTCATGGCCAAAATAACGTGATCATTTTCCAATTTGACGCGAAACATGGCGTTGGGCAGCAATTCTGTCACCACGCCGGTAAATTCAATTAAATCTTCTTTGCTCATGCGCCTTCAGCTGTGGTTGGGGGCTGTAAATTCTATCACCAGGTCATAACGCCTTGTTTGGGCAATAGCAAGGGGGTCTGTATCCAAAGCGGCAAAATGGCGGGCGGCCGACGCCATTCCCCATCCCTTCCCCTTATTCTGCTTTCCCCGTCGTCAGGATGCCCAGCCCACCAGTGCAACCACCCAATGCCACAACTTAACCGAGCATCCATCATAAAATTCTGTCCTGTCCAAGTTCAGATAGATGTGAGACGTGATGGTGGTGGTGGGAGAGGTAAGTGTTGGTAAGTCGTAGACTTATCACGGCTTTCCTCACCCGTTTTTTGCTTTTTACGGCCAAAAAGACTTGACGGAAGGGACGTTGAAACCCAAACCAGAGGAGTCTTTTTATGCAAATCAAAGGCTTGCACAAAAATATTTATAAACTAAGCACTTATAGTTTATCGCAACAAAAATGTGAGCTATTAGTGCAAAAATGGCGAAACTCAAGGCTGCAGGCCATGCCAATGCATTCTGTCAGACGATTGTCGGTATCAGCCGCGCTACCTATTGCCGTTATGAAACCATTCTAAAACAGCTGGATAAAGGGATCTCGCCATCAACGCGGCGTCCCTATAAATTAACATCCCAAGAAAAAGGATGATGTTTGGGCGGGAAGATAGCATAAGGAGGGATGGAAAAGCGGGATGCACGAAAATTGGGATTGGCGGCGCAGGCGGAGGTGCGGCGGGTGGTGATGGGTCTTAGCCAGGAAAAGCTGGCGGAACGGTTGGGCATCACCTTTCAACAAATCCAAAAATACGAACGCGGCCAAAACCGGATTAGCGCAGGGCGCCTGTTCCGCCTAAGCCAGTTGTTAGAGGTTGAAGTGGCCTATTTCTTTAACGATCATGATTGGGCAAATCAAGCCATGCCCGCCAACACCCCTCAACCTACCGCCGCCGTGGCGGAGGATCGTGCGCCGTTGGAACAGCCGGATTGGCGCAACCAGGAAAGCATGGATTTGCTGCGCCATTACTACAATATTACCGACCGCGACCTGCGCAAACGGGTGATGGAGATTGTCAAATCCATGGCACAACACAGCAGCAGGGAGGAGGATGGATCGCCCAGCCCCGCTGACACTGGCCACCCATCCGCCGCCTAGCCGCCGCCTATAGTCGTTCCAATTTAGAACTATACAGCCTGCTAAAATGTTACGATGTCAAGAAACGAAGCCCATGGCAATTTGATAGCTGTACCCAACAGTGCATGAGCACCGTATCGCGGAGATCGTGATATTTGCAGCACTGTAGATTTTTAAATGGGAATGACTATAAATGGTTATGCCACGCCAATATTACGTACGCCTTGGGGAATTAACGGTTCGCTTAGCCGAAACCCAGCAGGATCTTCAAAATATCCATGCCATCGAATACCCCGTCTTTGGCGATTTGGCCTTTACGGTGGCGCAGCAGCAGGCTTGGTTAAAACGATTCCCCGCGGGCATTTTTGTGATGGAGCGGGACATATCAACCAAAGCCGGTGGGCAGGGCACGGAGTTCTTGGGCAATTTTCACCTGTGGCCTGTTGCCCCAGATTTGGCCAACCGATTCAAACAGGGGCAATTAACCTATAGCGACCTATTGCCCGTTACCATGGCCGATGTGGTCGCGGCGGGGGGATGGCCACTGTGGCGCATTGCCAGCCTGTTTGTTGAGGCCGCCTATCGCGTGCCCACCGCCGACAATCCTGTTGCGTTGTTGTTGGCACACGCCCTGAATCTTTGGGCGGATAGCGGCCATGTTTCCTATCCAGTTGAGCTGTTTTCGACAGGCTTTACCATTCAGGGGCAACGGTTGTTGGAACGTTTTGGCTTTGCCCCCGAAGTCCCCGCCGAGCAAATGGCCAATCAACGCCCGCTGTTTGTCAAACGCGCCACCAGCAAAAACGATCTGTTCGCCATTTTGGGTCAACGCGGCCTGGATGCCCTGTTACCAGAGTAAGTGATGACCCGAGAACTCTTAGAGCTAATCCCGCCTTTTGACGGTGAGCTGTACAGCGAAGCCTGGTGGCAGCGCGTCGCCCCTAACTTGACCCCTGACGGCAGGGCGTTGGTGCAAAAAACCCTGACGGCGGCTGCCGATAGGTTGGGGGAGGTAGAGCGGGTAAAATTTGAGGCAGCACTGCGCGCCCTACAACCCCCCACATCAGAACAATTGGCGTTTTTGCGATCGCCACGTGATCCGACCGCCCAGCAAAATCTGTTGCAAGATGACCGTTGGGACTTGTCCAAGATCCTGATCTGCGATCCCGAAATAGGTGAGGCAATTGAATGGAACGACTACCAATTCTTCAGCGTTACTTTTGAGAATGCAGTTTTTATTGGTGACACCAAGTTCGAAAGAACTCAATTTGCTGGAGAAGTTTATTTCACTAAGGCACATTTTGTAGGCGAAGCCAGTTTTTTTAATGCTCGGTTTGCGAACATGGCTTATTTTCTCGGGGTTCAGTTTACAGGTAAGGCCATTTTTAATATGGCACAGTTTGAAGCTGTGCCCAACATCCCATTCCTCGATGCCTCGACTTTTGCCTTGGTTGTTTTCGCAAGCAGTCGGTTTGCGGGTCAGGCGAATTTCTTTCAGGCACAGTTTACGGGTGCGGTCAATTTCTGCTCGGTGCAGTTTGCGCATAAGACCAATTTCTTTGGGGCTCGATTTAAGAGAAAGGCGGATTTCATACAAGCACTGTTCGCGGATGAGGTCATTTTTCATGAGGTGCAGTTTGCGGGTGAGGCCGACTTCCGGAAGGCGACATTTACAGGCGAGGCCGCCTTCTGGAAGGCGCAGTTTGCAAGCAAGGCCAACTTCCAGGAGGCGACATTTACAGGCGAGGCCAGCTTCTGGGGAGCGACATTTACAGGCAAGGCCGACTTCTGGGGATCGACATTTGCGGGCGAGGCCAGATTCGACCAAGCTGAATTTATTGATATGGCCATATTTGAGGGGGCAAGTTTTACAGGGGTAGCCGATTTTCACGCAGCCCGTTTTAGCAAAACTGTTAGTTTTCGTGGGAGCAAGTGGCGGGCGGTACCCGATTTTGTTGGAACCGCCTTTAAGGATGGGATGGCGATTGCCGATTTGGAAAATCTCCAAACCTCCCTGACCAATCACACCCTTGATTGGCGCAACGACCCAACTCGCACCCCCATCACCGACCGTCTGCAAGCCCTGCGCAAGATGGCGCATGATGCCGATGACCGCCCACGGGAGTTGGATTATTTCGCCCTAGAACTGCAATCCCGCTATCAGGCCAAAAAAAAGCTCGTCGCTGAAGGTGATGATACCTCCCAGGAGACGGAAGACGGCGATACCAATCGCGACAGCGAACAGGATAGGGGGTGGCTATGGCCAAAACGACAGCTGATCTGGCTGTATGGGCTGTTCAGCGACTATGGCCGTGGCATTGGTCGCCCGTTTGGGTGGCTGGTAGGGCTGTGGGTGGGATGCGCACTCGGCTACGCATGGCAGGCAGTGTGTTGGTGTACGGGTAGTTTTTTGGAGGATTTGGCAACGCTGTTGTCCCAAGTCTATACAAACGCCCTGCTGCTAAGCCTGGTTAACGCCCTGCCCGCGTTGGGGGTGGCCAGTGAGGCGCGAAAATCGAGCCTGGAAACCCTTTATCGTACCGATGTGCCCGCCATCGTGCACGGGATTGGGATTTTTGAAGGGGTTGCCGCCATCCTCCTGCTATTTCTAATCGGCCTTGGCCTGCGCAACCGTTTTCGTCTTTAGCATCTGCCAACCAACCAAATGCCGCCCCCTATTTATCCGAATCGCTAAGTTTCAGCAGTTGTTGTGCCGCCACCATGATGTCGCGGGCGATGGGGGCGGCGGTGTGGCCGCCACTGCCGCCATGTTCGATCACCACGCTGATTACCAGGCGGGGATTTTCCAGCGGGGCATAGCCCACGAACAGGGCGTGATCCCGTTTTTTCCATGGCAACTCCTCATTTTTCTTAACCCCCTGTTCGCGTTCGCGCGCGGTAATGCGGCGCACCTGGGACGTGCCGGTTTTGCCGCCCATCGCCCACAGATTGCCGTCATCCCCCGCCGTGATGCGGGCGCGATAGGCGGTGCCGCTGGGGTCATTGGTCACGTCATCCAACGCCTGTTTGACCAGCGCCAAACGGTCGGGGTTGGCAC
>VEQJ01000106.1 GCA_018883285.1 Alphaproteobacteria bacterium | reverse complement strand
CTGCCCGGCAAAAGAGGCTCTAACCTCTCCCAAACCTTGTCCGATAAATCATGGCGACGGTGAATCGGCATCTTATCCATAACAAAAACTCCTGCTTAAAAATAACACAACAGGAAACTTATAACATACTTTTTATCTCGTGACTACACTATTTATTTCAACAGAAACAAAAAATCTTTTTTTTCAAATACCGCGCAAAATACCGTCAAAAATGGGTCATTGGGCAGTGCCCGTCCCCATTCTTTCTTGCAAGGCGCCACCCCTCCACTATATTCATTCTTCCTTCCCACCCCTCTTCCAGTCTCATATGCACTGAACCTATACAATAACAGATTACGGCTTTATCCCCATCGCCTGATGTTATAGAATCAGCCATCAAAAAGGATTTCAAACAATGCTTCAGACCAGGCCAAAGCCCCCCTTGTTCCATGGCTTGCAACGCATCGTGACTATCGGTGCGCTGATGCTACTGGCACTTACCCAGCCCTTATTAGCTAAGGATGCAGGGCAAATGGCTATCCCAGCCGCTAACGCTGCCTCCCCTACCACCAATCAAGCCAGCGCTAAACTGACGACAGAACCGTTACAGATTTTCACAAAATCGGCGATTCACAATTTTATGGTTGAGGTGGCGCGCACCACGCCCGAACTGACCCAGGGTTTAATGCATCGCAAAAGCTTGGCCAATGATGGCGGCATGTTGTTTGATTTTGGCGATGATAGCCAACCACGAGCCATGTGGATGAAAAACACGCTAATCCCCCTGGACATCCTGTTTCTGGCCAGTGATGGCCGTATCATCAAAATCGCCAGGGGCAAGCCGAAGAGTGAGGCGGTTATCGACAGTGATAACCAACCCATTCGGGCGGTGTTGGAGCTGAAAGGTGGGGCTACCAAAAGACTGGGGATTGCGGTGGGGGACAGGGTGATGAATCCGCTGTTCATGCCGCCAATGCCGGGGCAGAGCAAATAACGCCCCTATTTGGTACGCGCCAGCAGTGGGGGGACTTGCCGAATCGGCCGAAGCCCCGTAAAAAAAACCCTTGCAGATTATCATTACAACCATGGGACAAATCTTATGAAAATTTCCGGTGTCGATATTCGTCCAGGCAATGTGTTAGAGCATCAGGGGCGGTTGTGGGCTGTTACCAAAACCCAACATGTGCAACCGGGTAAGGGCGGCGCCTTTATGCAGGTTGAAATGAAGGACATTAAGCTGGGCACCAAATTGAACGAACGCTTTCGTTCCGAAGATAGCGTTGAACGGGTGCGGTTGGACGAAATGCCTTTTCAATTCCTGTACGCCAATGGCGATGAATACAGCTTTATGAACAGCGAAACTTATGAATCCGTTACCCTGACCGCTGAGCAAATTGGTGATCAAGCCGACTTTCTAACCGAAAATATGGCGGTCATCATCCTGCATTATCAGGATGAGCCGATTAGTGTGCAGCTGCCCGAAACAGTTGTTTTGCAGGTGGTTGAGGCCGATGCGGTGGTTAAGGGGCAAACCGCCAGTTCCAGCTATAAACCCGCCAAGCTATCCAACGGCCGCCGCGTGATGGTGCCACCCTTTATCGAAAGTGGCACGATGGTGGTGGTCAACACCGCCACCGGTGAGTATATGAAGCGGGCGGAGCAGTAGGCGGTTTTTGTAACCTCCAGCGCAAGGCAATCTTATAAAACCAATAATCATTATTGCCACCCCCTTCCCTTACATAAAAAATGCGGAGGGGGTATGATGAACAACACTCCACCCTTGCGGGGGAGTCGGAGCGCGCCAGCGATCCGGTGGGGGGTGCAAGCGATGCAGCACCTATCCGTGCTACAACCATCCGCTGTCATCCTAACCCCTGCTTCCTCCGTTTTTCGGTGTCATCCTACCCCCTGTGGGTAGGATCTATACGGCGACAAAGCTTGTGAAGCGAATAGGACAAGAGATTCCCCCACAAGGGGGAGAATGACATGGTGAGGCTGGTGAAGTGACCGCACTATGTTGTTATTTTTGTATTTTTTGATGAAGGGGCAGAGATCCAGCGTCGTCCCATACCCCCATTATTCCCCGCTGGCGATACGATCCACCAGCTGCTTCACGGTGGGGACAAAGCCATTGCTGTAAAAGGGATCCTGGCCAAAGCGATAGGCGTTGTGACCCGCAAACATCAACTGATGATCGACATCATCGCTATGGCTGATTTGCTGCAGGGTTTTTTGGATGCAAAAGCTGCGCGGATCGGCCTTAAGCCCGGTTGTGCCGCTTTCATTCTGCGCCCAGTTGGAAAAGGTACACTGACTAAGGCAACCCATGCAGTTAATTTGATCGGTTAAAATCTCATCTTCTTTTTCGGGCTCAACAAAAATCAGGGTGTTTTCGGGCGTCCGCATCGCCGCGCTATAGCCCGCCGCCATCCAGGCCTTTGCCCGTTCCAAATCGCTGGGCGTAACATAGACGATACGTTGGCGCGGGCCAATCGGCAACTCCGCCGTGTGTTCCCCAACCGCGGGCTGGCTAAAGGCAATCTGCCGCTCACTGCGCCCCTGCAGCTCTTGCAAAAAGGGGTTAACCACCGCTGAGGAATAAAAGCCAGTCGGCGAAAATTTGTTGAGATAGACATCGCCGGGCTTAAGGTTCAGCAGCTTATGCTTCCAGGCGTCGGAAATCGGGCTTTCCTGCGTCAACAGGGGGCGGGTACCAAATTGAAAGGCAATCGGGCCAATTTCTGGGTTATCTATCCAGTCCTGCCATTCCTTAAGCCACCAAACGCCCCCCGCCATCACGATCGGGGCATCGGGCACGCCGCATTCACGCATCATGGCGCGCAATTCGCGCACCCGTTCATAAGGGGGTTGTGGTTGCAGCGGATCTTCGCTGTTGGATAGGCCGTTGTGGCCACCCGCCAGCCAGGGATCCTCATAGACAACCGCGCCCATCAAATCCTTAAATTTGTGATAGGCGCGTTTCCACAAGGCGCGAAAGGCGCGGGCTGAGGAAACGATGGGGTAGTAATAGACGCCAAAGCGGGAACAAATCTCGGCAATGCGATAGGGCATGCCCGCACCGCAGGTGACGCCATTAATCAAGCCCTTGGCACCTTCCAACACCCCCTCTAACACCCGCTCGGCGCCGCCCATTTCCCACAGGATATTCATGTTGATAAGGCCGTTACCGCCCGCCACCTCATGCGCAATCTGCGCCTGGGTGATCCCGCCACGAATGGAAAAGGCCAACAGCTCCTCATGCCGTTCGCGACGGGTTTTGCCGTGATAGATTTGGGGAATGATTCCACCGTTGGCATCAAAACTGTCGGCATTCACCCCTGAAAAGGTGCCAACACCGCCCGCCGCCGCCCATGCCCCTGTGCTTTGGCCATTGGACACGCTGATACCCTTGCCCCCTTCAATCAGGGGCAACACTTCCTTGCCAGCCAAGGTCAGGGTGGGTAAGCGGAATGTCATACCGCCAATCTATCTGAGTCTAAGAGGTTTAGGAAGCGTCACGAAGGCTTTGCGTGTCGATTTTCTCACCCGTTTCTTGGTTGACCTGTTTCAGGCTAAGTTTCACCTTACCCCGATCATCCATCCCAATCACCAACACCTTAATCACATCGCCAACATTGACCACATCGGTGACCTTGTTAACGCGGCGGGGTGCCAGTTCAGAAATGTGAACCAGACCGTCACGGCTGCCCATGAAATTGACAAAAGCACCAAATTCCATGACCTTAACCACGGTTCCGACGTAAACAGTGCCAACCTCTGGCTCGGACACGATCGATAGGATGCGGTCATAGGCTTTTTGGATCGATTCATCCTGAACGCTGGAAATTCTGACGGTTCCATCATCCTCAATATCAATCTTGGCGCCAGTGGTTTCCACGATATCCTTGATGACCTTACCGCCGGTTCCAATCACCTCACGGATTTTGTCACGGGGAATGGTCATCACTCGCATTTTCGGGGCGTTGGCAGGGGTTTCGGCGCGTGCGATGGTCAGCGCCTTGGCCATTTCGCCCAGAATATGCATCCGACCCTCTTTGGCTTGTTCCAGGGCAATTTTCATAATTTCCTGGGTGATGGAGGTGATTTTGATATCCATTTGCAGGGCGGTAATCCCATCCTGGGTACCGGCGACCTTAAAGTCCATATCGCCCAGGTGATCTTCATCACCCAGAATGTCGGTCAGCACCGCAAACTTTTTGTCCTCTTTAATCAGACCCATGGCGATACCCGCAACAGGCTTGGCCAGCGGCACGCCCGCATCCATCAGCGCCAGCGATGAACCGCAGACCGTGGCCATCGAGCTGGAACCATTGGATTCGGTAATTTCCGACACCACGCGAATGGTATAGGGATAGTCAGCCTTGCTGGGCAACAGCGGGCGAATCGCACGCCAGGCCAGCTTGCCATGACCAATTTCACGACGGCCGGGGCCACTCATACGGCCAGTTTCCCCCACGGAGTAGGGCGGGAAGTTGTAGTGCAGCATAAAGGATTCGCGGTGGCTGCCCTCCAGCGCATCAATCAACTGCTCATCATCACCCGTGCCCAGGGTGGCCACCACCAGCGCCTGTGTTTCGCCACGGGTAAACAGTGACGATCCGTGCACGCGGGGCAGAATGCCGACCTCAGAGGCGATTTGGCGAACGGTTTTGGTGTCACGGCCATCAATCCGTACACCTTTATCCAAAATTTGGCCGCGCACGATGTCTTTTTCCACCGACTTAAACGCGCCCGATACTTCCAGGGTGGTAAAGCCCTGCTCAGTCAGGCTGGCCACAGAAGCCTTGGCAGCGTTCAAGGCTGCCACCCGCTCTTGCTTTAATTGCAGGCTATAGGCCTTTACCAAATCCTGTTGCACCAATTTGTAGACGTCTTTTTTCAGGCCGTTGAGGCGATCCCCCTGATCCTCGGCCAGTTCCCAGGGGTCATTGGCGCAGGCTTCGGCCATTTCGATGATGGCACGGATCACGGTGGCGTACTGCTGCTGACCAAACAGCACAGCATCCAACATCACTTCTTCGGGCAATTCCTTGGCCTCAGATTCCACCATCAGCACGCCATCTTTGGTACCCGCTACCACCAAATCCAGCTCACTGGCCGATAAGTCAGCAATGCTGGGGTTCAAGACAAATTGACCATCGATGCGGCCAACCCGTGCCGCCCCAATGGGACCCAAAAACGGCAGGCCAGAAATGGTCAGCGCGGCTGAGGTGGCAATCATCGCCACAATGTCGGGATCGTTTTGCAGATCATGGCTTAAGAC
>VEQJ01000371.1 GCA_018883285.1 Alphaproteobacteria bacterium | reverse complement strand
TATAGGCGTATTGCCGTGGCCGCCAAAGCTTGGCCGCCTCATCCATCCCGCCATCCTGATCATAATCCGACAGCACGATCGAAACCGATGCTTGGCAGGGGTTTTCTTGCCGCCCCAACAACAAATCGATGGCAAGCTGTAAATTTTGCCAACCATCACTGGCCAATCCGTTGGCCAGGGGCAACATCGATCCCGTCAACACAACGGTTTTTGGAATCCCCGCCGCCGCCCAACCCACTATCGCCTGATGCAAAACTTCAGCCGCCCGCAACAGCGCATCGGTGCCAAAGGTGACCAAAATCTTGGGGTGGTTAGCGGTTGCGACATGCTGAACCAACTGTTCCCTATAGGGATCATCAATATCCTTGGAATCCCGCTGTTCCATTTCCAGCAAGTCATAATCGCGGGCACTAAGGCCGAAGATGGGTTGTTGCAGGGCGTCGCGCACAGTGTTGATGGGCGCGGGGGCAAAGGCAACATGGCTGGGCGGGCGTTCCCCCTGCGCCAAGGCACCAATGGTGCCGCCCGTGGTAATGATTAGCAAAGGTTTTTGCATGATGCCGACCACCCCTTTCCCCCGTTAAAATCTGTCAACCATATTGTAATCTGTTGTTTGTAAAATGGTAACCATGATAATGGCGAAACCCTGTCGATGCTGGCATTCTGCATGAACCAGCCTGCTTAGCAACACGGCGGCGGCGGCCTTATTATTCTGCATCCACATCCTTAAGCTGCCCCTATCTTTCACCCAATCCCCCTATGGGAATATTCATGTCTAACCGCAGCAGTCTGTCGATACGCGTAAAGCTTAGCCTGATTGCCCTGGCCACCTCTATGCTGGCCATGGTCGTGACCTATATGATCTTGGCGGTGTTGGCATGGAATCTGGTTAACCGCGATATGCAGCAACAGGGGGCGGCGTTGACCCGCATGATTGCCCTGAACAGTCAACAGGCGGTGCGGTTTGAAAATGCCCAACAGGCACAGCAGTTGATGATGAGCTTAGGTGGCCTGCCCCAGGTTGTTAAGGCGCAAATCACCCTGGCGGATGGCACCCCCATGGCACAATTTATCAATTCTTATGCAGCTGAATCAGACAAACTCGCCATAATACCCGATTCAAAAATCATAGGCTTTACCGAAAAGATTGTTTTTGATGATGAAACAATTGGGTGGGTTAAGCTGTGGGTGAATCAGCAACAAATTTATCACCATTTCGATGTTATCACTGTCAGCTCAGCCCTTATCCTGCTG
>VEQJ01000370.1 GCA_018883285.1 Alphaproteobacteria bacterium | reverse complement strand
CAGTTGCACTACCGATGGGGCTGCCGTGGCCAACACCGCGTGATAATGGGGCGAAAGCTTACACAGCTCCAACGGGGTGCCGCTGGCCACCAATTTGCCGCGGGCGATAATCATCGCACGGCTGCATACCGCCCCCACCTCCTCCAACAAATGGGTGGAGATTAGGATCGCTTTGGTGGCGGACAGCTGTTTAATCATCTGGCGCACATGAAACTTTTGGTTGGGATCCAACCCATCGGTCGGTTCGTCCAAAATTAGAATGGCGGGATCATGCAAAATAGCCTGGGCAAAGCCAACCCGCCGCTTAAAGCCCTTAGACAGCGCCTCAATCCGCTTGCCCAACACTTCCTCAATCTGCAACAGGCCAATCGATATGTCCAAACGTTTCCGCAGATAGGCGCCGCGCATCCCACGAATTTCCCCGCAGAATTTCAAAAAGTCCAGCACCGTCATATCCAAATACAGCGGCGCCCCCTCAGGCAAATAGCCCAACTGAGACTTAACCGCGATCGGATTGTCGGCCAATGCGATCCCATCCATCGTGACCGATCCGCTGGTTGGATTCATAAAGCCAGTCAGCATCCGCATGGTGGTGGTTTTGCCAGAGCCGTTGGGGCCCAGGAATCCCAACACCTCCTGAGGTTTAAGACTCAGGGAAATGCCGTTAACCGCGGCCACATTCCCAAATTTTTTCACCAGATTATCCGCGACCAACATCTGCCCTACTCCTCCTCAACTGTGCCAGCGGGGGTGGATTTGGCCAATTCGTGCTCCACCGCTTTTTTGATGTCGTTAGAGCTTGGCCCCGTCATCGATGACCAGGTATCAACCACGGTGCCATCCACCCCAATCAAGATTTTGTGAAAATTCCACTTGGGTACCGCCGATCCGCCATAGCTGGCCTTTGCCCACTGGTAAAATGGGTGGGCATCTTTGCCCTTAACCACCTGTTTGGCGGTCATGGGAAAGCTAACCCCATAGGTCAGGTCACAGAATTTTTTGATGTCGGCGGCATCCCCAGGCTCCTGCCCGCCAAAATCGTTGGATGGGATGCCGATAACCACCAGCCCCTTATCTTTGTAAGCGTTCCAAAGCTTCTCCAACCCCTCATATTGCGGGGTAAAGCCGCATTTTGATGCGGTGTTGACGATTAACATCGGGCGGCCAGCATAGTCGTCCAGTTTTACCTCACCGCCCAGCAGGCCAGCAAAAGAGAAGACATAGGCGGTTTCAGGCTGTTGCGGGGTGGGGGCAG
>VEQJ01000105.1 GCA_018883285.1 Alphaproteobacteria bacterium | reverse complement strand
CAAAAATATACAAGGACGGCAGGCCAAGAAATCGTGATTCATTGCACCGAAAGCTTGAGGATTACTTGACGAAGCTGTCTTTTATGCCCGCCAAGATTGCCAGCTTTTTCCAACACCCCAAAACAGCTTACGCCGCCGCCGCCTGATGTTATCTGTTTTTATGGAATGTTAATAGCAAATATATTGTTATGCCGCAACTTAATCCATATTAGAAATCCAAATCCATCCGCGCCGCCACCTTGGTCATCAGGGTGGGCAGGGCGATTTCTGGCAGTTGCTGCAGGCTTAGCCATCGACCCTGCTGATAGGCGGGCGGCAGGGGGTGATGGGAGCCGCCAGAGTTGGAGTTGGAGTTGGAGTTGGGGCTGGTTAAGGAAAAGGGGCAGGGCTGATGATACAAACTCAGCTGCAAATGAAAATGGGTGAAGCTGTGCCGCACCAATGCCACCAGGCGGCTGGGTTGGGTGGGCAGCGGGGCAAGGCTGGCCGCCAGGCCGTCATCCGGCTCCGCCTCCAAAAACGGGCTAAGCGGCAATGACCACAGCCCCGCCAACAGCCCCTGATCGGGGCGCCGTTGCCACAGGCTTTGCCCCTGCCCATCCTGCAACCACCAGGCGATGACATAGCGGGTCGGCTTAGCCAGTTTTGGTGCCACCCTGGGGTAATCCTCCACCACCCCGCGCTGATAGGCCTGACAGTGCTGCCGCAACGGGCACAGGTCACAGCTTGGCTGGCGGGCACGGCAAACCAGACTGCCCAACTCCATCACCGCCTGCACCAAATCGCCGCACCGATGCGGTGCCACCAGCCCCGCCCCCGCCTGCGCCGCGCTTTTGTTCAGCGCGGGGGGCAGTTCGGGCAGGCAAAACAGCCGCGCCATCACCCGCGCCACGTTGGTGTCCACGGCCAGCACCGGCTGCTCAAAGGCGATTGCCGCCACCGCCGCCGCGGTATAGGCACCAAAGCCAGGCAACTTGGCCAGCAGGCTGGGCTGATGCGGCCAGACGCCGCCATGCTGATGCCACAGCATTTGCGCCGCCGCGTGCAGCTGGTGCGCCCGCCGATAATAGCCCAGCCCCGCCCAGGCGCGCAGAACATCATCCAACGGCGCCACCGCCAGCTGTTGCAGGGTGGGAAATTCGGCCAGAAAGTCGGGGAATCGTTGCCGCACGGTGGCCACCGTGGTTTGCTGCAACATCACCTCACTCAGCCAAACATGATAGGGGTCGGGCAGCGCGCCCCCCGCCACCATCCGCCAAGGCAGGGTGCGACGATGCTGATCATACCAGGCCAGCAGGGCGGCGCGGCCAGGGAAGGGCGTTGCGGATGTGGACGATGCAGCGGTCATGCTATAGGATTGGCGCATGAATACCGTTGCAAGCAAGGATTTTGTTGCCCGCCGCGCCAACCGCAGCCAGCGGTTGGATGATGTCGCCCTGCCCCTGTTGCGCCAACGCTTTGGCCGCCAGCTGACCACCGCGCAGGCGTTGCGGATGGATTGGCCAGCAATTGTGGGGGAGGAGGTGGCGGCCTGTTGCCAACTGGCCAGCCTTAGCCGCACCTCAACCAACAATCCTGCTGCTGCGGCCGCGAAAACCGCGGGCAAAAGCCAGGCTAAGGGGGTGCAGGGGGGGGCGCAAGCGGGGCTGAACCTGACGTTGGTGGTTGAGCCCGCCTTTGCCCTGGACATCGGCTATCAACTGCCGCAACTGCAACAACGGATCAACGGCTATTTCGGCTATCCCGCCGTCGCCGCCATCCGGCTGAAGCAACAACCGCTGGCCAGCACCGCCATGGCGCCCAACCCTACTGGCCAACCCAGACGGATGGCGCGGCAACAGCCCTCTACTTTGCCCCCTACCCTACAGCCACTGCCCACCGCCGCCGACAATCTGCCAACACCCCTTGCCGAAGCCCTTCAATCGCTGCAATATCATATTGATTCACGTTCTGCCGAAAGTCTAAAGCCATGATTCGCTTTTCTTTTCCCCGTCTTTCTGCCCCAACCTCCATTCCATCGCTAAGCCTTGGTTTAATGCTAGGTTTGATACTGGCTCTGGGATTGGCGATGGCAACGCCCAGTCTGGCTGAGGAAAAACAGGCGGCTAGCAGCCCCACCGCCACCAAGGGAGGGGATCCCAAAGCGCTGGATGATTTGGATCGGCCGATTGGGGCGGCCAATGCGCCGCTGACGGTTTTTGAGTATTCCTCGCTGACCTGCTCCCATTGCGCGGCGTTTCACAAAGACATTCTGCCCAAAATTAAGGCGGCCTATATCGACACCGGCAAGGTGCGTTGGGTGGTGCGCGATTACCCGCTGGATGGGGTAGCACTGCGGGCGGCGGTGGCGGCACGCTGCGCGGATCCAGCCCAGTTTTTCACTCTGATTGACCTGCTGTATCATGAACAGGCCAAATGGGCGGGGGATCGGGATCCCCAAACCGCGGTGATGCGCTATGCCCGCCTGTCTGGCCTGAATGATGACAAGCTGAAAACCTGTAACCAGGGTGACCGCATCACCAACCAAATTTTGGCAAAACGTCAGGTGGCCGATACCAACTTTAAGATTCAATCGACCCCATCCTTTGTCGTTGGTAATGAGATGGTGATTGGCGCGCGCGACTATGCAACCTTTGAGGCCGCCATCAATAAGGCTTTGGCGGCGGTGGCGGCGCCTGCCCCTGCCCCAACAGCGCCTAAGCCTGCCCCCTAATGCCGTTGCCCCCTAAGAACTCTGCGGAAGAGCCGAAAATGTCGGCGCGTGAAGCGCTAAAGAATACTGAAGTGCGGCAAATGATGGGTAAGGGCTTCGGCATCAGCCTGCAACTAAGCTCGCAAATGGCGGCCACCCTGCTGCTGGCGGGGGCGATTGGCTTTGGCCTGGATCGCTGGTTCGACAGCCTGCCCCTATTTTCTATTATTTTTTTCTTTTTAGGTGCTGGTGTGGCCTGTTTTAATGTGATAAAGGCCTTGCAACAGCAAATGGCGATGATGGATGCGGCCGAAACGGATGCACCCAAAACCGTCGATGGCCACCCCCGCGGCCAGGCTGTCAACGACCAACGCGAACAGGATTAACAGACGATGGCTGGCGGTAGTTTTGATCCCATGAAGCAATTCCAACTGCATAAGTTGGCCGATTTGAATATTGCGGGTTTTGACCTTGCCCTTACCAACTCCGCCCTGCATGCCCTGGTCGGCGTGTTGGTTGCCTCCGCGCTGTTGGTTTTTGCCACCCGCAGGCTACAACTGTTGCCCAGCCGTTGGCAGGCATTGTCCGAATGGCCGTATGAATTTGTGCATAATCTGGCACAAAGCAATTTGGGTGATAAGGGCAAACCCTTTGTTCCATTTCTGGTGACATTGTTTCTATTTGTTTTGTTGGGCAATCTGATTGGCCTGTTGCCCTATGCCTTTACCTATACCAGCCACATCAGTGTCACCCTGACCCTGGCGTTAATCAGCATTGGGGTGGTTATCGGCACGGGCTTTACCAAACATGGCCTTGGCTTTTTTAAGCTGTTTTTGCCGTCGGGCGCCCCCCTTTTTATTGCGCCCGTTATCGTTCCCATTGAGGTGGTCAGTTTTTTGGCTAAGCCTATCAGCCTAGCTATCAGGTTGTTTGCCAACATGCTGGCTGGTCACATCATGATTAAGGTCTTTGCCTTTTTCTGCACTACATCGGGCTTTATCGCTGTTTTCCCATTGTTTGGTAACATTTTGATTTATGCCTTTGAGCTGTTTGTGGCATTTTTGCAGGCCTATATTTTTACCCTGTTGGTCAGCGTTTATTTGCACGATGCCATTGACCTTCACTAAAGCTTGTGGCAACAGAAGGCACCAATTTTTTTCACCCCAAACTTTTTAACCTTAAGGAGACGTTACCATGGATGGTGCAACCCTATTTATGTCGGTCAAATTGATTGCTGCCTCTGCAGTGGCCGTTTTGGTTTTTGTTGGTGCCGCCTTGGCGCTTGGCCGCTTTTTCTCAGAATGTGCCAGCGCGCTGGGTCGCAACCCAGAGGCTCGGCCCTCCGTGTTCCCCGTGATGATCATCGGCTTTGCTGCCATTGAATTCTTGGCGCTGTTGGCCTTTGTTATTGTGATGATCATCCTGTTTGTGATTAGCGTTTAGGCGTTATTGCAACCATGAAGGGTTCGTTGCCCCAATTTGACCTGGCTTTTTTCCCAAGCCAGGTCTTTTGGACAGTCATCAGCTTTGGCCTGTTGTATCTGGTCGTGCGCTATTTGTTGGCACCAAAAATGAATTTGGTGTTGGACGGGCGCATGAACAGAATTCAACAAGACCTAGAGCTGGCCAAAGAAATGCGGCAACAGGCAGACACCCTACGGCGGGAAATGCAAAATGAGGTGGCGCAGGCGCATCGTGATGGCGTTGCCCTGCTGACCAAAAAAAATCGTGAGATATCCCAAATGTTGTTGGAAAATGAACAGCGGCTGATGAAGGGTATTAACGAACAGCTGTTGGCCGCCGAGGCCAGAATTGCCGCCGCGAAAAAGGCTGCCATCAGCGATGTTGAGGCGGCCGCTGGACAAATAGCCAGCAAAATGTTGCAGCAGGCGGTGGCGGTTTCGGCGCAATCATCCCTTATTGCTGATTCCCACCGTGCCACCATCAATGGGGTGACTGCCAATGGCTGACATGGGTACCAACTGGTTCGCCGCGCTGATTGCCGACACATCGGCCTGGTCAGCGGCGTCCTTTATTTGCTTAATGCTGCTGCTGTTCGGCCTTAAGGGGCGGACCTTTTTGGCTGTGTTGGACAAAAAGGCCGCCGATTTGGTAGCAAAAATTCGGGCAGCTGAGGAGGCGAAAATTGCCGCGCAAACCGATTTAACTGCTGTCGTCGCGCAACATCAGGCCATTTTTAACCAGGCCTCTGCCATTCGCCTGCATGCGCAGGAGGAGGCCGACCGCCTAATGGCCGATGCCCATCATCGTATCCGTGAGCTGGCGCGTCACCGTGAGGAGCAAATGTATGAGCGCATTGCCCTGGTTGAGGTTGAAGCGATTGCCAGCCTTCGCAACCTGGTAACCACCCAGGCCTTGGCGATTTGTCAGCACTATTTGCAGCATCAGCTTAGTGGCGCGGAGCAGATCAGCCTGATGACACAGGCGGTTGCTGATCTAACCAAGGTTAGCGAAAGCAGCAAGCCCGACAACTGGCTCAGTGCGGCTTAGATCGTCATGGAACCTAGCCGCCCCATCCCCCCCGTCCTGATGTTTGATTTTGACGGCACCCTGGTTGAC
>VEQJ01000104.1 GCA_018883285.1 Alphaproteobacteria bacterium | reverse complement strand
GTGGGAACGGTCAGGTTATCCTGCGCCTAGGCGGGGGTGGGGGATACTCCCCAAGTCAGTGTTACCAGGCTCAGCGTGAACAGCGTCAGCGCGGTCAGGATCCGCAACCAGCGCGCAGTACCAGTCAATTCCCCTACCATGCGGCTAAATTTTTTCTGACAGTTTGATGGCCAGCCGCGCCCCCAGCTTGATCAGGCCTGTCAGCACGGGATAGGCGGGGGCGTTGGCGGCGCCCTGTTCGGTGGCCAGATCTTTATGCGCCACCTCCTCCTCCTTAAACTGCTCAATAGTGGCGGCCAGGGCGTCATCGTGACCGCGCAGGGTGGCCAGCTGGTTGTTGTAATGCTGCTCAATCACCGTTTCGACCGCCTCGGTACAGGCCATGGCGGCGGCATCGCCCATCAACGCGGTTACAGCGCCCAGGCCGTATCCCGCGACATGCCACAGGGGTAGCAGCAGACTGGGGCGCACCTGCCGATCCGCCAACAGCTGGTTAAAGCTGGCCAAATGTGCCTGCTCATGCATCCCCATCTCAGCCACCAGCGCGCGTTGGCGGGTGGATCGGGCAAAGCGTTGCTGGCCAGCGTAAATGCGTACCGCGCCATATTCGCCCGCGTGATTAACCCGCAACATTTCCGCCAGGCGTTGTTGGCTTGGGGCGGCGCCGTGGTCACGGTGTGGGGTGTTGGGTTTGGAAAATGCCGCCATCAGACTGGATTACCTGAACTTAAGGTTAGGGGATTTTGGGCTTGCTAGGGGGTTGCCGATACAGGCCGCCAGCAGCCCATAGCCCGCCAGCACTAGGCTGATAAGACCATTCCAGCCCGCCATGGATAAGCCGATAAAGCGCCATGCCACCACATCGCAACGCACCACAGGGGTGGCCAGCAGGGCGGTTTTGAGGTCGTTTAGGCTGCTGTTCATTAGGTCAGGGCTGCTGCAAGTGTACTGCCACCACTGCTGCTCTACCCCCAGTTGGAAAAAGGCAATGCCGCCGCCGATCGCGATGCTTAGGCTGGTCAGCAGCAGCCATGGTTTTGCTGATTGACCCCGGCGGGTTAGGAGCAAGCCTAGTAAGGCCAGCAGCAGGCCAGCCAGGTGCGCCCACCGTTGCCAAAGGCACAGCGGGCATGGATGCAACCCGCCCAGATATTGAAAGCCCAACGCTGTCAACAGCAGCAGGGCAGGTACCAACGCCAGCATCAGTAAGGCGCGGTGCGGCCTTAGCAACCAACGAAGCAATACAATTATTTCATCCATAGCCAACATCCTGATAGCACCAGGATAGCCAATCCTGCCCCAATCAGCAAATGGCGGCGCGACGCCCGTAACCAGCGCACCACATTATCGCCATAGCGGTTGCAGGCAAAGGCCAGCAGATAGACTCTTAGGCCATGCCCCGCTGCCGAAGCCAATAGAAAAATGGGTAACGACAGACCCGCCGCGCCGCTTAAGGGCGCAACCAGCTTGTAGGGCAGGGGGGTAAAGGCAGTGCTGAGCACCAGCCAGCTGCCCCATTGCTGATAGGGCACTTGCATGGCTTGATAGGCTGGCCACCAACCCAGCGCGTGCAAATACGGCTCAATCAGGGTGGGCATGGCATAACGCCCCAGCATAAAGCCTACCAGCCCGCCCAGGCATTGTCCCACCATGCAGATCGTCGCCAACCGCCAGCTGCGTTTGGGTTGCAGCAGCATACAGGGCAGCAGAAAGGCATCGGGCGGGATAGGAAAGGCAATCGCCTCAAGCACTGACCATACAAACAGCACCCAATGGGCGGCGGGATCATTCGCCCAACGGCGGGTCATGCTGAGGGTCGGGGCGTGCAGCATAGGCTTTTTTGCTTCAGTAAGGAAAGGATAGATAGGGGGGCAGGGGGGTGGTGCCCGCTTCATAGCACAACGGGACACCCAGTAACACCAGATGCCCCGTTGGCCATGATTATGATGATGGCAAAGGCTTAGCCAACTTGAATGGTCGGCTCACCCTTGTGCCAATTGCATGGGCACAGCTCATCCGATTGCAGGGCATCCAGGATGCGCAAGGCTTCTTCAGGGCTGCGGCCAACCGACAGATCGTTAACCTGAACATGACGAATCACATTTTCGGGATCGACGATAAAGGTGGCGCGCAGGGCGACGCCAGCATCCTTATGCAAAATGCCACAGGCGGTTGCCAATTCCCGTTTAATATCAGCCAGCATCGGCATGCTGATTTTGTTCATATCGGCATGATGGGTGCGCCAGGCCAGGTGAACATATTCAGAATCGGTTGACAGACCCAACAAAACGGCATCGCGATCGGCAAACTGTTTGTTCAATTTGTCATAGCCGACAATTTCGGTTGGGCAAACAAAGGTGAAATCCTTTGGCCACCACATATAGATTTTCCATTTACCCTTAAAGCTATCCTGGGTGACATCCTTAAAGGCATCTTTGGGGTCAGCGGAAACCACCGCTGTTAGTTTGTATTCTGGAAAAATATCGCCAACGGTTAACATGGGGCAACTCCTGATAAATGATGGTGGTTTTAAAAGTTTGGCCTCATGTATAGGCACAAACCTTATGTGTCTCCTGTTAGTTGGAGCTTTATCCCCCCATTGTCAAGCCATGCTATTGGTGATTGTATAGATTCAGTACATAGGGGGCTGGAGGAGGGGTGGGAAGGAAGAATGAATATAGTGGAGAGGGGTGGCGCCTTGCAAGGAAGAATGGGGGCGACCAGGCTCGCCCAACACAGAACAGAGCAGATTGTCGATATATTTTGGTGAGTGCGCTGAGCCATCTATCGCCAGCAAAGATTGCACAATATTTTAAAGGGAAAAGTTCGTATCGATTACAACGAGAGTTTCCAGCTCTTAAGAAGCGGTATTGGGGAAGTCACTTGTGGTCGCGGGGCTATTTTTGCTGCACGATTGGCGCGGTGACGGAAGAGATGATTAAGAAATACATAGAAGATCAGGAAGATACGCCGGAAGGATTTAAGGTGTGGGATGAGGTTCTGTACGGTGGGACGGCGTCAGCCGCGCCTGCCTTTAGGCCGATACCCAAACCCTCGTCTTTAGACGAGGGTGGTTGATTTGGAAAAATTAACATCATATCAAAAGGTTGGCGGGGAAGCTATCAAAAAAATCTGTTAAATCAGTATGATGGTGGGCCCGGGAGGACTTGAACCTCCGACCCCACGCTTATCAAGCGTGTGCTCTAACCAACTGAGCTACAGGCCCCCGACCATGCATGACTGAATCACAGAGGGGTGAACTATAATCCCTTTCAGAAAATGTGCAACCAGAAAAAGCCCTGGCAAAAAACCCCTGTCAAAAAGTATCAATCCAAAAAAGCCTGGCCATTTTTACCAACCCCCTTGCCGCGCGGGGATGGGGGTGGGATAACATCGCTATTCTTTTTTCATGCATGGATTGGAGGACTGTCATGTTTGACCTTTCGAACAAAACCGCCCTGGTAACAGGGGCAACCGGCGGTATTGGCCAGGCGATTGCCGAAAAACTGTTGGCGCAGGGGGCAACCGTTATCGCCACCGGCACCCGCGCTGCTAAGCTGGCGGAGCTGCAGGCGCAGCTGGGGGATCGCCTGATAACCATGACCGCCGATATGTCGGATCCCAATGCCCCCGCCGTCCTGGCCGATGAGATTAAACAGCGCGGTTTGGCGGTGGATATTTTGATCAACAACGCGGGCATTACCCGTGATGGCCTGTTGATGCGCATGAAGGAGGAGGATTGGCAGGCCGTGCTGGATCTTAATCTGACCGCGGCGGTGCGGCTGACCAAGGCCTTGCTGAAAGACATGATGGCGCGCCGTTGGGGGCGGATTATCAGCATCAGCTCAGTCGTTGGGGTGATGGGCAACGCGGGGCAGACCAACTATGCCGCAGCCAAAGCCGGCCTGATTGGCTTTAGCAAATCCCTGGCGCAGGAGGTGGCCAGCCGCAACATCACTTGCAACGTCATCGCGCCAGGCTTTATCAGTACCGCCATGACCGATGGCCTGCCCGATGAGGTCAAGAATAAGATGATGGATCGCATTCCCCAACGCCGTTTTGGCACAGTTGACGACATTGCCGCCGCCGCCATATTCCTGTCTGCAGAGGAATCGGGCTATCTAACCGGGCAAACCCTGCATGTAAACGGCGGTATGTTAATGATTTAGAATGATAAATTTATTCATGAAGATTCAGGCTTGAGTTTTGCAAAAAACTCTCTTACAAATGCGTCCTACTCCATTCCATATCTAACAACCCTTAGATTCAATCCTAAGAAAGGAAGCCCCGATGACCACAACCACCGTCACCGAGCGCGTTAAAAAAATTGTCGCCGAGAAACTGAATGTGACCGAAGACAAAATTTCGGATAAATCACACTTCATCAACGATCTGGGCGCCGACAGCCTGGACACTGTTGAGCTGGTCATGGCCTTTGAAGAAGAATTTGGCTGTGAAATTCCCGATGAAGCCGCCGAAAAAATTGCCACCGTTGGCGATGTGGTTGGTTACATCGAAGCCAACAGCTAGTCCTGACTAGCTGCCTGGCTTTTGTATCGAATCCCCCGATTTCATTATGCGACGTGTCGTTGTTACCGGTCTTGGCCTGGTTACCCCGCTTGCCTGTGGGGTGGCCGCCAATTGGCAAAAGCTGATTGCTGGTGAATCGGGTATTGCCGCCATTACCAGCTTTGATGTTGAGGGCTTAAGCGCGCAAATCGCTGGCCAAGTGCCAGAGGGTAGCCGTGCTGAGGGCAAATTTGACGTCAATGAATGGATTTCTGAAAAGGAACAGCGCCGGATGGATCGTTTTATCCATCTTGGCCTGGCGGCTGCCACTCAGGCGGTTGAAGACTCAGGCTGGCAACCGCAGGATGCCGAATCGCTTGAGCGCACCGGCGTGATGATTGGCTCTGGTATTGGCGGCCTGCCCGCCATTATGGAGGCGTCCTACACCCTGCAGGAAAAGGGGGCGCGGCGGATAAGCCCATTCTTTATCCCCTCCGCCCTGATTAACCTGGTTTCTGGCCATGTATCGATTAAATATGGCTTTAAGGGGCCTAACCATGCGGTGGTGACCGCCTGTTCAACCGGGGCGCACGCGATTGGTGATGCCAGCCGCCTGATTATGTTCGGTGATGCCGACGTGATGGTGGCGGGTGGAGCGGAGGCTGCCGTATGCCGTTTGGGTATGGCGGGCTTTTGCGCCTCCCGCGCGTTGGCGGGCAGCTTTAACGATCGCCCGACCGAGGGATCGCGGCCGTGGGATAAGG
>VEQJ01000103.1 GCA_018883285.1 Alphaproteobacteria bacterium | reverse complement strand
GCGCTCTTTCTGGCCAATAATCACCTTTTGTGGTTTAATTGCGCTTTAATTCACGATAAACCATGCTTCTTGTTCGCCCTAATGCTAAGGCAATCTCCGCTATAGAGGACTCCGATTGCCTTAGCCGAGCCATCTTCTCTCTTTCGTCCAAGCTTAATTGTTGATACTGTCTCATCTGAAACGCCTTTCTGTGCTCGTTTTTCCAAACCGCACTCTAAGGTGTTGCACTTCATTTTAGAACTTAGCCTGCTTAAAAATAACACAGCAGGAAACTTATAACATACTTTTTATCTCATGACTACACTATTTAATATCTTGCAACTGTGAACCGCCCATGGATTCGCCCCATAGAGGGAAGAATGACAAAGGGGCTAAGCCACATCGGCAACAGAGGGTAGGGACGGTTAGGCGGCAACCACATCGGCGCAGCGGCCGCACAGGTCGGGATAGGCAGGCAGGCTGCCCACCTCTGGCAGCACTTTCCAGCAACGCCCACATTTGTCGCCCTTGGCCAGGTTGACCACCACCGCCGCATAGGGTACATCGGCCAGCCTAAAGGCCTCCGCCGGTGCCGATTCCCATACCACCTCCGCCGCCGACACAATCGCCACCTCCGCCAGGTTGAACAGTTCTTTTAAGGCTTTCTCGATGATGGGTTTCTGCTGGATGAGTTGCTTCTGGTCGTCCCTCAGCGCAACTTCGTCCAAATAGACCGTCACCGCCGCCTGCAGGCCTGAGCCGATCAGTTTCTGCTGCCGCGCCTGCTCCAACCCACCCAGCACCAGATCCCGTAAAGTCTCAAATTCATTCCAAATCTGTTTTAAGTTCATAGAAGATGGAGTGCCGTCTGCCTTAGTGTAGTAAATACTTCGGGGAGCTTCTCGTTCTTGATCGAGGCTTGCCCACCCCGTTAGATGGACGCTGTTGACCCCGTTACGACCCTGGGGATAGCGGGTGCTCCAGGCCTCCTCCGCCGTGAAGACCAGCACGGGGGCTAGCCAGCTGACCAGACAGTCAAAAATCTTGGCGAAGGTCTGCAGGGTGGCTTGGCGGGTAGGACTATCAAGCCCATCGCAATACAACACGTCCTTACGGATGTCGAAATAGGTCGCCGACAGCATCTTCGCGCAAAAATGATGCAGGTGATGGATAAAGCCTGGCCAGTCAAAATCTACCTTGGGATGATAGTGCGAGAGCAACGCCAACTCCTCCAACACCACCTGCTCCAACCAGGGCAAGGGAATCTCCTGTGCAGGCGGCACCCACCCCTCCAACGCGCCCAGCAGGTAGCGCAGGGTGTTGCGAAAACGGCGGTACATATCGCTGGTGGATTGCAGGATTTGCGGGCTAATCCGCGTATCCTCCGCCGTGTTGCTGGCCGCCACCCACAGCCGCAGCACATCGGCGCCATGTTGGCGTACCACCTCCTGCGGGGCGATGACATTGCCCAGGGATTTGGACATTTTGCGCCCTTCACCATCCATCACAAAGCCGTGGGTCATCACCGCCTGATAGGGGGCGCGGCCATGCAGACCGCAACTGGCCAATAGGGAGGATTGGAACCAACCGCGATGCTGATCCGACCCCTCCAAATACAAATCCGCTGGCCAGCTAAGCTCTGGCCATTTGTCCTTGCCCGCTTCAGCCAGCACAAAGGCATGGGTCACGCCGCTTTCGAACCACACATCAACAATGTCCATCACCTGTTCATAATCATCGGCGTTGTAACCGTCGCCCAGAAAGGCACTGGCGGGCAGGCTGTACCAGGCATCCGCGCCATGCTCGGCAAACAGCGCGACGATGCGGGCATCGACGGCGGTATCCTCCAACAACTGCTGATCGCTTTTGCGCACGAAATAGGGGATGGGCACGCCCCAGGTGCGTTGGCGGCTGATGCACCAATCGGGTCGCCCCGCCACCATGCTGCTGATACGATTCTTGCTGACCGCGGGGTACCAGTCCGTCGCCTCAATCGCTGCCTTGGCCGTATCGCGCAGGGTTTTGTTGTCGCTATCCTTTTGATCCATCGCGATAAACCATTGCGGCACGGTGCGAAAGATCAACGGCGCGCGCGACCGCCAGGAATGGGGATAGCTGTGCACATATTCTTGTTGATGCAGCAACGCGCCCGCCGCCTGCAACGCCTCCAGCACCACGGGCGCAACCTTAAAGACATGGTGGCCAGCGAACAGCGGGGTGGTGGCATCATAAACCCCATCGTCGCCAACATATTGATCCAGATTCAGCCCAAACTGCTGCCCCAGGATAAAGTCATCCTGCCCATGGGCGGGCGCGATATGCACCAGTCCCGTCCCCTGCTCCGCCGTCACAAACTCGGCGGGTAGCAACGGTACCTCCTGCTCATAACCGCTGGCGTGCAGCGGGTGACAGGCGATGCAGCCACTCAGATCCTTGCCCTGCAGGTGGTGCAGCAGCTTCATGGTCACGGGAACACTCGCGGTTTGGCTTAACGCCGCCGCCAACGACTCCTGCAAGGCCTCGGCCACCAGCAGGCGATCGCCCGCCGCCCAGGCGCCGTTCGGGTCGGCGGTTTGCAGCTCCACCAGCTGATAGGTCATGTCGGGGTTATAGGCGATGGCGCGATTGCTGGGCAGCGTCCAGGGCGTGGTTGTCCAGATCACGGCATAGGCACCGGCCAGTTCGGGCGCGGATACTGACACCAGGGGAAAGCGCACGGTCACCGCGGTGCTGCTGTGGTCATGATACTCCACCTCAGCCTCTGCCAGGGCGGTTTTTTCCACCACCGACCACATGACCGAACGGCGGCCACGATAGACCAGCCCGCGTTGCTTAAAGGCCAACAGCTGCTGCGCGATCACGCTTTCCGCCGAAAAATCCATGGTCAGATAGGGTTGTTGCCACACCCCGTCTACGCCCAGCCGCTGAAACTCCGCGGATTGCAAGCCGACCCATTTGCCAGCGAATTCCCGACATTTGGCGCGAAATTCCAACACCGGCACGTCATCCTTTGATTGTTTGGCGGCGCGGTATTGCTTTTCCACCTCCCACTCAATTGGCAGGCCGTGACAGTCCCAGCCTGGCACATACACCACCTGCTTGCCCGCCATCCGTTGCAGGCGGTTGGTCATGTCTTTCAGAATTTTGTTTTGGGCATGGCCAACATGGATCGGACCATTGGCATAGGGGGGGCCGTCATGCAGCACGAACGAACCCTTACCTTTGTTGGCGTCGCGCAACTGATCTGCCAGCCCTGCCTGCTCCCACTGCGCCAACAACCGCGCCTCCATCTCTGGCAATTTGGTGTGCAGGGCAAAGCTGGTTTTCGGCAGGAAAACAGTGGTTTTATAGTCTTGGCTCATGGCAAACTCATGACGATAGGGGGATTGGCAGTAGGGGTGTTAGGGTTACGCCGCCAGGGTGGCAAGGGTGGCAGGGGGGATAGGGTTGCGGCCAAGGGCGGCCTGTGCCGCTATGCAATCATGGCGAATCTGTTCGCGCAAGCCATCCGCATCGGCAAAACGCTGCTCATCGCGCAAAAATTCCATCACATGCACCTCAACCGCCTGATCATACAGATTGGCCAGGGTGTCGAACAAATGCACCTCCACAATTGGTTCGGCCTGACCATCCGCGCTGGTAAAGGTTGGGCGCACCCCGATGTTGGCCACACCCGCCACCAGCTTATCATAGCCGGGCAGACTGACCCAGACTGCGTAAACGCCGTAACGCGGGCGCAAATAGTCGCCCAGCCGCAGGTTTAGGGTGCGATAGCCCAACACATCACCGCCGCGCCCCGACCCATGCACCACCGTGCCTTGCAGGCTCCATGGGCGCCCCAGCAGTTCGGCCGCCGCCGTCACCAGGCCATCGCTTATCAGCGTGCGAATGCGGGAGGAGGAGATGGGGGCATCCCCCGCCTGCAGTTTTTCCAGCGGGTTGAGCGTGTATTGCCCCGCCTGTGCCAAAGAGGCCAGCAGCGCTACATCGCCGCCGCGCTGATAGCCAAAGCGAAAATCCTGGCCAACGGTGATGGCGGCAATTTTTAGGCGGTCAATCAGCAGATCCGTCACAAAGGATTCGGCTGCCATGTTTTGCATCTCTTGGTCAAAGGGCAACTCCACCAGCCCATCCAGCCCCAGTTGCGCCGCCACCGCCGCCCGCTGTTGATTGCTTAGCAGCCGCATGGGGGGGGCGGTTGGCCGCAACACCTGAAAGGGGTGGGGATCAAAGGTTATCAGCAGGCTGGGGCGGTTATGCGCCGCGGCCTCAGCCACCACCGTGCGGATAATGCCGCAATGACCCCGATGCATGCCATCAAAATTGCCGATAAGGGCGCTGGCACCCTGCAAAGCGCGGGGCAGGGGTTGATGCCCATAAACAACCGTCACCACCGTCAACCATCCTAAATTTTATTGGCCAGGCATGTGGCCATCGTTTTATCAATCCATCATTTTTTATCACAGCGAAGCAATTTTGTCATGCTAAGTTCGAAAAAAGCTGTTAAGGTAAGAATTCGTCCCAACTGGTTCTGAAAACATCTATAAAAGGGGTTGTTTTATGCAAGTTATCGTCACCGGCAAAAAAGTTCAGATTCGTGAAGCCCTTCGGCAGAAAATTGTAACCGAGGTCAACACTATCGCGGGCAAATATTTTTCCCGTCCGTTGGAATCGCATGTCACCATTACCAAGGATGGTCGCCTATTTCGCAGTGATGTCACCCTGCACCTGGGGGAACATCTGTTTATCAAAAGCAGCGCCAATGATGACCGCGTGCTGGGCGCGTTCTTGTCAGCCCTAGATAAAGCGGATCAGCGGTTGCGTCGTTACAAAGACCGCCTGCGCGATCACCATACCAATAAGGCACCGCATGAGGCTGTGCCCGCCATTCTGTCGAACTTAGCGGTTACACCAGCCGCAGCCGACAACAGCAACACCGAACAACAGCATGCCACCATCATTGCCGAAAATGGCTTTGTCGCCAATGAACTGACGGTATCGGATGCCGCCATGCGTTTGGAGCTTGAGGATTTACCCGTTCTGCTGTTCCGCAACTCCGCCCATGGTCGCCTGAATGCGGTTTACCGCCGCCCCGATGGCCATATCGGTTGGTTTGATCCGCCCGCTGCTTAGGGTTCCTCGGCTTCCTCTTTGCGAAGAAAATCTAGCCAGTTATGGCTAATGCGGATTTTTGCTGGAGCGTGGTGTGGGCTCCATACCCTCAGGGCAAATGACCGTCGTGGGGTTTTGGGGGCGAATATCGACATCAACGGTGGTAACCGAAATTTCGGGGTCGGTG
>VEQJ01000369.1 GCA_018883285.1 Alphaproteobacteria bacterium | reverse complement strand
GATTAATTCCGCTTACAAATTCAAGCGTATAATCAACTTGATCAACCGCCATAACAAATTCTCCAAAAAATTAGCTGGGTTAATTTTTACAAAATATACTTATTAAGATTTTATTGCAAGATTTTTTGTGCGTTTTAATGAAAAATTTCTACCATCAACACCCCGCGCAGCAGGCGGCATGGTCGTCGCCCCAATCATCCTCATCATCATTGGTCATCACGAATTCACCGCTAAGGCTGTTAAGGTGGCCATCGGTAATCCGCACGTCCAGGATATGGCCAATCAGGCGGGAATCGCCGATCAGATGCACCGATTGCAACCAGGGCGATTTGCCCAGCAGCTGGCCAGGCTTGCGCCCCGCCTCAACAAACAACACGGGCATCACCTGGCCAATCTTGCTTTGGTTAAAGGCGGTCTGTTGGTCACGCAGCAGGGCTTGCAACTCCGCCAAGCGGTCTTCCTTAACTTGGCGAGACAGTTGCGCGCCCATTTCGCCCGCTGGCGTGCCTGGCCGCACGCTGTAGGCAAAGGAAAAGGCCTGGGCATAGGTGACATCGCGGATTAGGCGCAGGGTGTCGGCAAAATCCGCATCACTTTCGCCGGGAAAACCAACAATAAAGTCTGAGGATAGCGCCAAATTGGGGGCGGCGGCGCGAATCCTATCCACCAAGCGGCGATAGTCATCGGCGGTGTGTTTGCGGTTCATCGCCTTAAGAATGGCATCGGATCCCGACTGGACAGGCAGGTGCAGATAGGGCATCAGCTGCGGCACCTGGGCATGGGCGGCGATTAAATCCTCGGCCATGTCGCGCGGGTGACTGGTGGTATAGCGCAGGCGCGCTAGGCCAGGAATCTCCGCCAATTCCTGAATCAGCCGTCCCAACCCCCATTCTGAACTGCTTGCCGCATGGCTGGCAGCGGTGGGGGCGATGCCATGCCAGGCGTTAACATTTTGCCCCAACAGGGTGATTTCACGTGCGCCCTTTGCCACCAAATTGCGCGCCTCCGCCAGAATCTGATCGGCTGGACGCGAAAACTCCGCGCCACGGGTATAGGGCACCACGCAAAAGCTGCAAAACTTGTCGCACCCCTCCTGCACCGCCAAAAAGGCCGAAATGCTGCCCGTTTGCGCGGCGGGCAGGTCGTCAAATTTGCTTTCGCTGGGGAAATCGGTGTCCATCAGGCGGCGGCGAACCTTACGCCCGGCGCGATGCATCGACTCCGCCTCCCCCACCATTGCGGGCAGGCGGTGATAGGCCT
>VEQJ01000102.1 GCA_018883285.1 Alphaproteobacteria bacterium | reverse complement strand
GCCGTGCACTGTATTGCTGCGTTCTTTGTACAATTTGTCCATTAACTCTTTTCGTTTTTCGGAAGAACCAAAATCAGGAGGTAGTAAGGCGGCTCCACGTAGAACAAATCGATATGTTGTTTCTGCTTTAGAATTATCAGGAGCAAGAAGTCGCTCTAAAGCAATAACGCAGTCTATTAAATGATCTTCAGCCTCTTGGCGGGTCGCTGAAAGACGTAGTCTACGGAGAGGTAATTTTAAAAATTCCAACGATTTTTCTTTTTCAACTTTTTCTAACGAGTCATATATACCTTGTGCCTTGGCTATGTGATCTGCATTTAAGGCGACTACTTCACCGCTACGGCTACAGGGGATATCGCTTCCACCATGCGCCCAACTAAAATCCAGAAATTTACTTGCAGCCGAGTTTCTTAAGCAGTAAAAAGTGGCTTGACTTGATACGGCAAGATTCAGAGATAGTACAATGTTATGTACTATCTCATGAAAATAGTTTGCTCCGTCACCATCTGATTTTTTAATTTTCCTTTCAGCCTCACATATCCAGTTTTTTTTATCTATACATTTATAGCTTTCATAAAAAGGGCCCCAATAGCCAACTCTCGCATATGCATCTATATCGTCCATAGATACTGGGCGAAATTTGATGTTTTCATTTAACTGAAATGCGGAATCCGCTTTTAGGTTATTTACTAAATAAATGATGCGCAGCGTCATATCCTCAGCGCGCACATCATTTATAAAATTGCAGCACAGTTGACGAATAATATCAAAATTAATTATTATTAGTGACTTATTTTCATAAAAATACTCATCGATAAGTATTCCACCCATCATTGCTGCAAAATTTTCAGCTGGAAAGTGAAACGGGAATTTTCCCTCCCGCTCAGCAAATTCTTTTGCTTTATTCTTAAGTTCGACCACCTCGGGCAATTGCTCTAATTGACCTACAAAGTTGCGCTTAAATTCTCGATATGAAGGCTCAGTACGAACCTCCTCCTTAGAATGAGAGCTAGTTTCTGTCAAAGGCTCCATCCATTGAATGGTATATTCATGTGTGGGAAAAGTCTTCACTCCCCCCTCTTCTGCCATCCCTATGATTGCACGAATCGCATCGGTTAGAAGGTTTTCTAAGGTTGTCTGCATAACGTCCCCCTAAAGCTCAGAATGGGCAGAAGACCCTTAACTCAACCGTGCCACCACCACGCGGTAGGGGGAGCAGGAGACGTAGTTTAGTCCTAAGCTGCGGCAGAATTTGACGCTGGCGGGATCGCCGCCATGTTCGCCGCAAATGCCGATTTTCAGCCCCGGGTTGGCCGCCCTGCCCGACTCCACCGCCATCCGCATCAGCTGCCCCACGCCCTGCTGATCCAGGCTTTTGAAGGGATCCACCGCGATCAACCGTTCCGCCTCATAACTGGGGAGGAAGCTGCCCGCGTCATCGCGCGATAGCCCCCAGGTGGTTTGGGTTAAGTCATTGGTTCCAAACGAGAAAAAGTCGCAAATGCTGGCCAATTCCCCCGCAATCAGGCAGGCGCGCGGCAGTTCGATCATCGTGCCGAACAGATAGGCGGGCGCATTGGGCACGCCCGCCGCCACCCTGGCCACCAGCTCCTTCATCCGCACCAGCTCACTCAAGGTCGCGGTCAGCGGGATCATAATTTCGGGCACAGCCTGCCCCGCGCCCAATTCGGCGTTGACCTCGGCCGCCGCCTCCAAAATCGCCTGCACCTGCATCGCGTAAATTTCGGGATAGGTGATGGCCAGGCGGCAACCGCGATGACCCAGCATCGGGTTAGCCTCCGCCAGCATTTTGGCACGCCCTGCCAGCTTTTCGGCCGACACCCCCATCAGGGCGGCCACCGCCGCCACCTCATGCTCGCCATGCGGCAAAAATTCATGCAGGGGGGGATCCAGCAGGCGGATGGTGACGGGATAGCCCGCCATTTCCTTAAAAATCCCAACAAAGTCGGTTTTTTGCATGGGCAACAGTCTGGCCAAGGCCTGTTGCCGCTCCGCCACATTGTCGGCCAGGATCATCGCCCGCATGGCGGCAATCCGCTCCGCCGCGAAAAACATATGTTCGGTACGACACAGGCCGATGCCGGTTGCGCCAAAGCTGCGTGCCACCCGCGCATCCTCTGGCGTGTCGGCATTGGCGCGCACCGCCAGGCCGCGGCTTTGTTCCGCCCAGCTTAGCAGCTGTTCCAGGGCGGGGCTGGGGGTGGGGGGAACCAGCGCCACCGAACCCAAAATCACCTCCCCCTTTGCGCCATCCAAACTAATCAGCTGGTCATGGCCGATGGTGTGATCGCCGACGCGAAAGCCCGCCTGGTCGGGCAACAGTTGCAGGCTGCTCGCCCCCACCACGCAGGGGCGTCCCATGCCACGCGCTACCACCGCCGCATGGCTGGTCATCCCCCCACGCAGGGTCAGGATACCTTTGGCCGCATGCATGCCCGCAATATCCTCTGGCGAGGTTTCATCGCGCACCAGGATCACCGACTCACCACTGCTGGCACGCCGCACCGCCTCCTCCGCCGAAAAGACGGGGCGGCCACTGGCGGCGCCAGGGCTGGCGGGCAGGCCGCGTGCAATCACATTACGGGGGGCGGCCGAATCAATCTGCGGGTGCAACAGCTGTTGCAAATTTTCTGGGTCAATCAGGTTAAGGGCGTGGGCAGGATCGGCCAGCTTTTCCGTTACCAAATCGACCGCAATCTGCGCCGCCGCCGCCGCGCTGCGTTTGCCCGCACGGGTTTGCAACAGGTACAGTCGCCCCTCCTGCACCGTGAACTCAATATCCTGCATGTCGCGATAGTGCTGCTCTAACTGATTGGCCACCCGCACCAGCTGTTGATAGGGATCGGGCATCGATTCTTCCATCGATGGCTCACTAAGCCCCGCCGCCTGCTTAGCCGCCAGGGTAATCGATTGCGGCGTGCGGATACCCGCCACCACATCCTCACCCTGCGCGTTAATCAGATACTCGCCCCACAGCGCCTTTTCCCCCGTGCTGGGATGGCGGGTAAAGGCCACCCCCGTCGCGCTGCTATCGCCGCGGTTGCCAAACACCATTGTCTGCACCGTCACCGCCGTCCCCATCGCCTCATCAATCCCGTTCAGGCGGCGATAGACCTGTGCCCGTTCCCCATTCCAGCTTAAAAAGACGGCGCGGATGGCCGACCACAGCTGCACCCTGGTATCCTGGGGAAAGGGTTGCCCCGTCACCTCCAACACCACCTGTTGATAGCCGCGCACCACCGCCTGCCAATCCTGTGCGGTCATTTCGTGATCCAACAGCAACCCTTGTTGCACCTTGCGGTCGTTCAGCACCGCATCAAAATGCTCATGGGGAATTTCCAACACCACCCCGCCGAACATTTGAATCAGGCGGCGATAGCTGTCATAGGCAAAGCGCGGATTGTTGCTTAGGCGTGCCAGCCCCTCAACCGTTTCGTCGTTCAGCCCAAGGTTCAGGATGGTATCCATCATACCAGGCATCGAAACGGGCGCGCCCGACCGCACCGACACCAACAGCGGGGCATCGGCATCGCCCAACCGCGCCTGCATCTGAGTTTCCAACAGCTGCAACGCCTGTTCCACCTCAGCCTCCAACCCATCGGGATAGCGTTGGCCATGGGCGTAATAGGCACGGCAAACCGCGGTGGTCAGGGTAAAGCCGGGCGGTACAGGCAGCCCCAGCGCGCTCATCTCCACCAACCCTGCCCCTTTACCGCCCAGCACCATTCGGTCGGGCAGCGCGGCGGGGGTCGGCTGTTGCGCCACTCCAACCGTGCCCGCGGCAGTTCCCGTAGAAGATCCCATGGCAAAGGGAAACACATAAGTCATGGGGGTCATTTGGGTCATGGCAAATCCCTTGGCGTTATTAGGGGGGTTGAGTCATTTAAGTCATTTTCTTTTATGGCCAAAACCGCCCTTGGTAAAGCCGCTATTGCGCGCTGTGTATAGGCCGCGTTGTCGTGGTTGAGAGCGACTTGCTAAGACTTAACCCACCCGCGGATAACCAGCCGCCTAAAAATCGGTGCAGCGGCCGTTGACTTCCCAATCGCCATAGCGGGTGGGTTCCAACCCTGGCTTGCCGCCGATTTCGCGTGGCCAGTCGGCGGTGTCCAGGGGCGCAATGGCTTTATCAGGCGCCTGGTCATTAGGGATGGCGGGCGACAGGGCGGGCGGCGCCTCAGATTCCTGGATCAGGGGTTTTCCTGATGCTTGCGGGGCTTTCGGGGGTTGCGTCATGTTTCGCCCCCCGCTAACCCGCGCTGGCCAGGGCGCGGCGCATTTCGGCCAGGGCGTCATCCAGGCGATCAACCTGGGATCCCCCCGCCTGCGCCATATCGGGGCGGCCACCGCCGCCCTGCCCACCGATAATCGGCACCAATTGCCGCACCAGGGTGACGGCGTCGAAGCGCTGGGTCAAGTCATCGCTGACCCCCACCGCCAGCGATACCTTAGCCTCCGCCGTGGTGGCGACCAGCACGATGCCAGAGCCCAAATCCTGTTTCAGCTTGTCGGCCATCGCGCGCAGCTTGGCGGGCGGCAAATCGTCAAACACCCGACAGGCAAAGCCAATGCCATTGATGGTTTCGGATGGGGCAGACGCCGCCGCGCCACCGCCCGCGCCGCCACCACCAGCCAGCAACTGATGACGCAGCTGCCCCAACTGTTGCTTCAGCCCCTGCTGCTCCGTCAACAGCGATGCGACGCGCGCCGGTGCCAGGGTTGGGGTGGTTTTCAGCTGGCCAGCGATCTGTTGCAATGCGGTCATCTGGTCGCGCACCCAGGCCTCAGCCGCCTTGCCGGTTAAGGCCTTAATGCGGCGGATTCCGGCCGCCACCGACGTTTCCTCAACAATCTTAAACAGCCCTATATCGCCGGTTGCCCGCACATGGGTGCCGCCACACAATTCGGTGGAATAGCTGGCACTGCTGCCGCCCTCATCCCCACCCATGCTGACCACCCGCACCTCATCACCATATTTTTCGCCAAACAGCGCCATCGCCCCCGCCGCAATCGCCGCCTGCGGGGTCATCAACTGGGTGGTGGTGGGCAGGTTGCGCCGCACCTGCGCGTTCACATCATCCTCAATCGCCTGCACCTCCTCAACGCTCAACGGCTTGGGATGGCTGAAGTCAAAGCGCAAAAAGTCGGGCGCCACCAGCGATCCCTTTTGCGTGACATGATCCCCCAACCGCCGCCGCAAACTTTCGTGCAGCAGGTGGGTGGCGGAATGGTGCGCGCGCAGGCCGCTGCGATGGTCGCCCGCCACCTGCAACCG
>VEQJ01000368.1 GCA_018883285.1 Alphaproteobacteria bacterium | reverse complement strand
GGTGATGACTTTGTGGTGGTCGCGGACGAGGATAAAGCGCGGGAGGTTGCCGCCTATCGCCAGCGGTCGCGTCGCGATGCCCTTATTAAAGTCAGCCGTCCCGGCAATATTGAACAGATGCTGTCAAAAATTACCGCCGGTGAAATTAAGGAGCTGTGCGTAATCATTAAGGCGGACGTGCATGGGTCGGTTGAGGCAATTAGCAGCAGCCTGGCCAAATTGCAGGCTAAGGACGTGTCGCTTAAGGTCATTCACGCCGCCATTGGCGGGATCAATGAATCGGATGTGGTGCTGGCCAACGCATCGAAGGCTATCATCCTGGGCTTTAACGTCCGCGCCAACCCCCAAGCCCGCGATATGGCGCGCCGCGATGGGGTTGAGATCCGCTATCACTCCATCATCTACAATTTGTTGGAGGAGATTCGGACGGCGCTGACGGGTCTGTTGCCAACCGAAATGGCTGAAGAATTCTTGGGCTACGCCGAAATTCGTGAGGTGTTCAACATCACCAAGGTCGGTAAGGTGGCGGGTTGCTATGTGACCGATGGCGTGATTCGCCGCAACACTAAGGTGCGCCTGCTGCGGGACAATGTGGTAATCCACACCGGCTCTCTTAAAGCCCTGAAACGCTTTAAGGATGAGGTGAAGGAGGTCAAGCAGGGCTTTGAATGTGGGATAAGCCTGGAAAACTTCAACGATCTGCAACCCAAAGACATGATCGAATGTTTCGAGATGAAAGAGGTGGAACGCAAGCTAGAACTGACCAGTTAAGGTTGGAGTCGCTTAAGTTTGTTTGGGTTTGAATAGTGGGGTGGAAATGGCAATCCATCAGCTTCCCCCGCTCGCCCTATACGTCGTCATTTCCGCGCTGGTGAAAATACACCAACCTCTGCCGCGCAACCCCGCCGCCCCGCCGCATGGATCCCCCGCCTGCGCGGGGGATGACGACAGCAGATAAACCCGAATATCCCCCCCCCACCCACCGGATTGCTGCCCGCGATCCGACTCCCCCCGCGGGGATGGAGTGTGTTCCCCCTTCACCTGCGGGAGGGGGTCTGCGGGAGGGGGTCACGGGGCAGGGTAAAAAGAGGGGGCGATGGTAAAAAAAGAGGTATCGATTTTTTGTGGGCAAGTCGCTAAACTGCCTTAACCCTCTTCCCCCCTGCCTCATCCTTTAGGAATCCCAGCATGACCACACCCATTCCCACCGCCCCAACAACCCCCGCGCCCGACTGGTCAACCCCGCGCTGGCACGGGATACAG
>VEQJ01000101.1 GCA_018883285.1 Alphaproteobacteria bacterium | reverse complement strand
ACCCAAAGCCAACCGACCGCAGATTCAAAAGCCATGAGCACTTATACCCCCGACCATATCCGTAACATCGCCATTATTGCCCACGTTGACCACGGCAAAACCACCCTGGTTGATGCGTTGCTTAAGCAATATGGCAACATGCGCGATGCCAGCCAGCTGGTCGACCGCGCCATGGATTCCAATGCGTTGGAGCGGGAACGCGGCATTACCATTTTGGCCAAAAACACCGCGGTGCCCTATGGCGAAAATCTGATCAACATTCTGGATACACCTGGCCACGCCGACTTTGGCGGTGAGGTAGAACGGGTGTTGGGCATGGTGGATGGCGCCATCCTGTTGGTCGATGCGTCAGAGGGGCCCATGCCGCAAACCAAATTCGTGCTGGGTAAGGCGCTTAAGCTGGGGTTGCGCCCAATTCTGGTCATCAACAAGATTGATCGTAAGGATGCGCGGATTGATGAGGTGGTGAATGAGGTCTTTGACCTGTTCGATGCCCTTGGCGCCACGCCACAGCAACTGGACTTTCCGATTATGTACGCCGTCGGGCGTGAGGGGTGGGTCAGCACCGATCCCGCGGTCAAAACCGAAAATTGCAACGTGCTGCTGGATCTGATTCTGACCCATGTGCCGGCACCCCCTGTGCAGCTGGATGCGCCCTTTGCGCTGTTGGCCAGCATGATGGAGCGGGACGACTATGTTGGCCGCCTGGTCACGGGTCGTATTCACAGCGGGCGGGTTAAGGTGAATCAACAGGTTAAGCTGTTGGATCGTGATGGTAAGGAGTTGGAGCGCGGCCGCGTCACCAAAATCCTGGCTTTCCGGGGCATGACCCGCAGCCCGGTGGAGGAGGCCTTTGCCGGCGATATCGTCGCCCTGGCTGGCCTGTCCCAAGTTTTTGTTAGCCACACGGTGTGTGATGAGGTGGTGGCCAACGCCCTGCCCGCCCCGGCGATTGACCCACCCACCCTGGCCATGACTTTTAGCGTTAACGATTCTCCGCTGGCTGGCCAAGAGGGCAAAAAGCTAACCAGCCGCGAAATCGGCAGCCGTCTGGCCGCTGAAGCCGAAGTGAATGTGGGCTTGCAAATTGAAGCGGGCGACCGCGGCGAAACCTTTGTGGTCAAGGGGCGCGGTGAGTTGCAACTCGCGGTGCTGATCGAAACCATGCGGCGTGAGGGCTTTGAGCTGTCGGTATCCCGCCCGCAGGTTATCATGCGGCAAATAGAGGGTGAACGCCAGGAACCCTATGAGGAGGTCATCATCGATGTGGATGAAGCCTTTGCCGGCGTGGTGATGGAGAAAATGGGGCTACGACGCGCCGAGCTAATTGAGATGAACAACGATCACCACGGCAAGCAACGCCTGATTTTTGAGGCGCCCGCCCGTTCGATGATCGGTTACCGCAGCGAGCTGTTGATGGACACCCGTGGCACCGCCATCATGAACCGCCAGTTCAAACATTACGGCCCGGTCAAATCCACCCCCAGCTCACGCCGCAATGGCGCGCTGGTCAGCATGGAAGCGGGTGAGGCGGTGGCCTTTGCCCTGTGGAACCTGGAGGATCGCGGCGTGATGTTTGTATCCCCTGGCGACAAAATCTATGACGGCAGCATTATTGGCGAACACAGCCGCGAAAATGACCTGGAGGTCAATCCGATTAAGGGCAAAAAGCTGACCAACATGCGCGCATCGGGTAAGGATGAGGCGGTAACGCTGACCACGCCGCGTCCGATTACGTTGGAATACGCCCTGACCTATATCAATGACGACGAATTGGTTGAGGTGACGCCGCTGTCGATCCGACTGCGCAAAAAAGGGCTAGATACCAACGCCCGCAAAAAACTCAGCCGCTCGGCCGACGCTGCTTAGGGTGGGAGAATAGGGGACAATGGGACAATTCCGCAAAGCTGAACCCGTTGTCCATCGCTTATTCGCAGAGGATGCGCACGCCAAACTTCCCAGAAAGCTAGAAGGGAAATTTGCCTTCCTATTGGTTGGGGATATGCATATCAACCCCTTTGACAATTCCAAGTGTATTGTCTGGCTATCAAGATTTATTGACGAAGCAAAACCAGCAACAGTAGCATTTCTTGGTGATGTTGCTGATATGTATTATTTGGAAGAATTTAACCAAAGATTTGACAATGCCTTTAAAATAAAAACCGAAGACAGGTTAGTTGTAGCTAAAATTATTAACCAACAGGGCAATGCCAGCCTTCAAGACTTGGTTGAGGCTGAAATCACAAAAGTTCAAGGAAGAATACGGCGACTTAAAAGTGTGATTGGCCGCAATCGCCTAAATGCCTTTATGACTGGAGGAAATCACGATCATAGTCTGGTAGAAGCTGGCCAGTATTTCAATCAACCTTCCTGGACTATTGAAGCCCTTGGTTATCAACAAGCTGGCATAAATTACGTGGATTATGGAAAAGTTCATAAGTGGGGTGGCTTTCAATTTTCTCACAGAAATACAGCGAATTTTGACCAATCGGGCATTATAGTTCATGGTCATACTCACCAATTACATGTAGGCTATGATAGAGTTTGCCCTGGGGTTTTTACAGAATGGGCTCCCCCACGTTGGGCATCTAGACCACCCTGGCGGGGATTGGTGTTGATTGATAACGATGGTGCGTATCACACCATAACGATGGACACCTTAAAACAACGCTATGGCAATTCGCACCATAGCGTTGAAGCACTACAACATCAGCGATAGCGACGCTATCGCCCCCATCGCTATTGCAATTGCCAAAGCACCTGCCCTAAAGTTTTGATGGATGCCCCATGCGGGCGTTGTGTTCCCATTCTTACAGGCGCCCTTGACCCTATGCCCAACAATCCATCCGCCGCCAATTCCAACACCCCCACCGCCAATGGCGCGCCTGACAACGCCATGGATGCAAAAATTGCGGTGACGGGGCTGTGCAAAAGCTTTGGTGACAAGGTGGTGTTGGATGGCGTGGATCTGGCGGTGCCGGCGGGTCAATCGCTGGTGGTGTTGGGCAGCTCTGGTTCGGGCAAATCGGTGTTGATTAAATGCATTTTGGGAATTATGGAACCCGATGCTGGCGATGTGTTGGTCAATGGGGTCAGCGTGCTGAACCGTTCGGCCGCCGCCCACACCAATTTCCTGCAAAAAACCGGCGTGTTGTTTCAGGGATCCGCCCTGTTTGACAGCCTGTTGGTGTGGCAAAATGTCAGCTTTCGCCAGTTGCAGGAACGAACCATGCGGCGGGCAGAGGCAAAAGAATACGCCATCCATTTGTTAACAGAGGTGGGTTTGGCCGCCAATGTTGCCGACCTGGCGCCATCGGAATTGTCGGGCGGGATGCAACGGCGAGCCGCCCTGGCGCGGGCAATTGCCAGCAAGCCTGATGTGATTTTTTTCGATGAGCCCACCACGGGATTGGATCCAATTACCGCCAACGGCATCAACGATCTGATTGTGAAAACCGTGCGTCAGCTGAACGCTACCGCCATCACCATCACCCATGATATCAACAGCATGCGGCGAATTGCTGATGAGGTGGCGTTGCTGTTCGGCGGCAAAATCATGTGGCGCGGGAAGGCCGATCATATTGATGAGGTCGCCAACCCCTATATCGACCAATTCATCCACGGCAAACTGGATGGCCCCATCCCCGTCCTTGGCTTTGGGGGTAAGTAGGAGCGTAAAGAAACTGCAACTGTATCACTGTATCTATACCAACCCCAAATCTTTTCCATAAAGCCCTTGCCCCTCTTAAAAAGCCCGCAATGCTTCCTAACCACCAACCTGCTTCTTGGCGCGTTTACGCAGGGCGGAATCGGGAATCCCCAAAGCCTCGCGGTATTTGGCCACCGTGCGGCGGGCAATGGTGACCCCCGTTTTGGCCAGCTCAGCCGCCAGGGTATCATCGGACAGAATCTTGCCCGTTTGCCCCTCCGCCGCCACCAATTTGCGGATTTGATCCTTAATCGCGCCCGCGGAGTGAATCCACCCGCCCGCTTCTTCCCCACCCAATTTGGAGCTGAAAAACAGCTTCAGGCTCATAATCCCGCGCGGGGTCACGGCGGTTTTGTTGGCCGTCACCCGACTAACCGTGCTTTCATGCACGTCAATCGCCTGGGCAACATCCTTTAAGGTCATGGGTTTCAGATAGGCCAGCCCATGTTGCAAAAACGCCTCCTGCTGCCGCACGATTTCTGACACCACCTTCATGATGGTGATGGCGCGCTGGTGCATTGCCTTTGTCAGCCAGTTGGCCGATTGCAAGCACTCCTCAAGATAGCGCATATCCTCCTTATTGCGGGCACGATCCTTAACCTGCTGATAATAATTGATATTAACCAGCACGTTGGGCAGCGTATCGGGGTTCAGCTCCACCGAAAATTGGTTGCCCGCCTGGCCATTGGTCACGGCGCGGATGACCACATCGGGCCCAAAGCTTAGCCCTGGATCGCCGCCAAAGGCCAAGCCTGGCTTGGGGTTCAGCCGCCGCAACCGTTGCACCATCTGCTTCATTTGTTCCGGGGAAACAGCGCACAGTTTGGCCAGCGGTTGCAACTTTCCCTCCGCCACCAGATCCAAATGCCGCAACATGGTGGCATAGGGGGCGGTCAACTCCTCCTTCGCCTGCAGTTGCAGCGATAAACATTCGGCCAGATCGCGGGCAAACACGCCCGCCGGCTCACATTCCTGCAACAGGTGCAACACCTGCTCCACCGCGTCGTTATCCACGCCCAGGGTGCCGGCAATCTCCGCCAGGCTGCCGTGGATATAGCCCGCATCGTCCACCATGTCCAACAGATGCATGGCGATAACGCATTGGTGCGGATGCACGATAATCTCTTGAATCTGATCCGACAAATGATCGCGCAGGCTAAGCTTTGGTTGGCTTAATTGACTCAGCCAGTCGTCATCCGAATCGCTAAAAGCCGATTTGCGGTTGGCGCGTTGCCACATCGATCCATCGCCCAGCGCCTGTTGGCCAGCGCTGCTTGAGGGTTGAAACGGCTGATCCGCATCGCTGACCGTTGCCGTGGCCGTCGATTCCTGTGGCCGTTCCAACAGCGGGTTGCGATTCAGCTCATCGCCGACAAAAATTTCCAACTCCGCATTGCTGTATTGCAAAATTTTGATGGCCTGTTGCAGCTGGGGGGTTAAGACCAGCTGTTGACTTTGTTTTTGGACTTGGTTCATGCCAAAGCCGCCCGACCCCATGACCGCGCCGCGGGGGGGTGCCGATGCCGCGCCGGATTGGGACGTGCCGTAATTCGGGGAAAAAGCCATTTTGGTATCCTTTTTGCATGCCTGGTGAACCATTCACTGTTGCACTGTAC
>VEQJ01000100.1 GCA_018883285.1 Alphaproteobacteria bacterium | reverse complement strand
ATGCCAGCGCGCAGGCCGATCTGAACGCGGCGGCGGCAGGGCGGGAAAACAGCAGGGTGCTGTTGGGCTATACCAAAATTGCCAGCCCGATTACGGGGCGGGCGGGCACCATCAACGTCACCCTGGGCAACAATGTTAAGGCCAATGATCCACAACCGTTGGTCACCATCAACCAGATTCAGCCGATACGGGTGCAAATGGCGATCCCGCAACGCTATTACGATGCCGTGCGGACGGCGATGGCCGATCGGTCATCGGGGCAATCGCTGGCGGTGACGGTGCGGCGCAATGGCCAGCCCGATTTGGGGCAGGGGCAATTGGACTATATCGACAACGCCATTGATGCGGGCAACGGCACCTTTGTCGCCCGTGCTGGCTTTGCCAACAGCGACGAAAAACTGTGGCCAGGCATGTTCGTGACCGCCGTGTTGTCGCTGGGCACTGATCAACAGGCGCTGACCATTCCTGCCGCGGCGGTGCAGGGGGATGAGGGCAAGCATTTTGTGTTTGTGGTCAATCCCGCCGATCAAAAGGCCGTCCGCCGCCCAATAGAGCTGGCGCGGGTGGCGGGCAATCTGGCCATCGTGCAACAGGGTCTGGAGGTGGGGGATCGGGTGATTAGCGATGGCCTGTTGCGGGTTAGTGAGGGGGTGGCGGTGGCCGATCCTGCTGCTGCTGCTGCCTCTGCTCCAGCGCCATCTCCTGAGGCGGGGCAGCCAACGGGGCAACCCAAAGACCCGAACGCGGCCAAACCATGAGCCTTTCCGCCTTTTGCATCCGTCGGCCGGTTTTTACCACCCTGCTAACGATGGCGATGATCGTCGGCGGGCTGGCGGGCTATAACAGCTTAGCGGTCAGCGCCCTGCCGCGGGTGGACTTTCCCACCATCCAAGTCACCGCCAGCCTATCGGGTGCCAGCCCTGAAACCATGGCATCCTCGGTCGCGACCCCGTTGGAGCGGCAATTTTCGACCATTTCGGGGATCAGCGCGATCACCTCCACCAGCTTTTTGGGCAGCACCCAAATCACCCTGCAATTCGATCTGGATCGCAATATCGATGCCGCCGCCCTGGATGTGCAAACGGCGATTTCGGCCAGCCTGCGCAAACTGCCGCCAGAAATGACCACGCCGCCGTCGTTCCAAAAGGTCAATCCCGCCGATCAGCCGGTTTTGTTTATCGCGGTTTCCTCAGACACCGTGCCGATCTCAACCGTCAACGAATACGCCGACACCATGATGGCGCAACGCATCTCCACCCTGCCTGGGGTGGCGCAGGTGCAGCTGTACGGGGCGCAGAAATACGCGGTGCGGGTGCAGGCCGATCCGCAGGCGCTGGCCGCCCACGATCTGACCTTTGCGGAGCTGAAACAGGCCTTGGCGGGCGCCGCCAGCAACGCGCCGGTTGGCACCATCAATGGCGAAAAACAGCTGTTTAACCTTAAGGTGGCGGGACAGCCCAGCAACGCCGATGGCTTTCGCCCGCTGATTGTCACCTGGCGCAATGGTGCCCCCGTGCGCCTGAACGATGTCGCCAATGTCAGCGATTCGGTAGAGGATTTGCGGGCAATCGGCAGCATCAACGGCAAAAACGCGGTGGTCATCGCGATTCAGCGCCAGCCCGACGCCAACACGATTGAGGTGGTGCAACGGGTGCGCGACCTGCTGCCCACCTTTCGCAGCCAGATTCCGCCGTCAATTGAGCTGACCCCCCTGTTCGACCGTTCGGTGGCGGTTAAGGAATCGTTGCATGATGTGCAGCTGACCATGTTGTTGACGATTGTGTTGGTGGTGGCGGTTATCTTTTTGTTCCTGCGCAAGGCCTCCGCCACCCTGATTCCCGCCATTGCCGTGCCGCTGTCGATCGTCGCCACCTATGGCTTGATGGCGCTGTTTGGCTTCAGCATCAACAACATTTCCCTGCTGGCGCTAACCCTGTGCGTCGGCTTTGTGGTGGATGATGCCATCGTCGTGCTGGAAAACATCGTTCGGTATATTGAGGAGGGGATGTCGCCGATGGAGGCGGCGTTGAAGGGATCCGGCGAAATCGGCTTTACCATTATCTCGATTACCTTTTCGCTGGTGGCGGTGTTTTTGCCCGTGTTGTTCATGGGCGGCATTGTTGGGCGGCTGTTCCGTGAGTTTGCGGTGACGATCAGCGTTGCCATCCTGCTGTCTGGCTTTATCTCGCTAACCCTGACCCCGATGTTGTGCAGCCGTTGGTTAAAACCGCATAAGGGGGCGGCGGGGGATAGCGATGGCCATGACAAAGAATCGGCGCTGGCGCAACGGTTAGAGGCGGGCTTTGATGCCATTCACCGCCTGTATGAACGCAGCCTGGATTGGGTGTTGCGGCATCAACGACTGACCCTGATCAGCGTGCTGGCCAGCCTGTTGGCCACCATCCTGGCTTTTAACGCCATGCCCAAAGGCTTTTTCCCGCTAGAGGACACCGGCTTTGTCTTTGCGATTACCGAGGCGGCGCAGGATATTTCCTATGACGCCATGGTGGAGAAGCAGAAACAGGCGGCCGCCATCATCGCCCAGGATCCCGCGGTGCAGAATGTCTTTTTCGCGTTGGGTGGCGGGCGCGGCGCGCTGAACTCTGGCCGTATCTTTTTTGGCCTGACTCCGCGGGGGGAACGGCCGCCGGCGGGCGCGGTGATACAACGGTTGCGTAGCCAATTATCGCAGGTGCAGGGGCTGAATGTCTTTATGCAGCCGATTCAGAATATCCAAATCGGCGGACGGCTTAGCAAGGCGTTGTACCAATACACCCTGCAGGGCAGCGATTTGCAGGAGCTGTACAGCAAGGCCGATCAATTGCAGGTGGCGATGGCCAAAATACCTGGGTTTTTGGATGTCAGCACCGATTTGCAGCTGAAAAGCCTGGAAGCCCGCCTGGTGGTGGATCAGCAAAAGGCGGCCAGCCTCGGCCTGACCTACCAAGATATTCGTCAGGCGCTGTACGCCGCCTTTGGCACGGCGCAGGCCGCGACCCTCTACACGCCATCCAACGACTATCAGGTGGTGTTGGAAACAAAGGCCGACGGCCAACAAACGCCTGAGGATATCAAAAAGCTGTTTGTGCGCGGTAAGGATGGCCAGCTGGTGTCGTTGGATAGTATTGCCACCCTGGTGCAGGGGACGGGGCCGTTGTCGATCAATCACCAGGGGCAATTACCGTCGGTGACGATTTCCTTTAACTTGGCCGCAGGCACAGCCCTTAGCCAGGCGGTCAGCAAGATTGATGGGATGAAGGCCAAGTTGGCTGTGCCGGACAGCATCATCACCAGTTTTCAGGGCACGGCGCAGGCGTTCCAAGATTCCGCAGCGGGGCAGGGTATGCTGCTGCTGCTGGCGGTGGCGGTCATCTACATCATTTTGGGCATGTTGTACGAAAGCTTTATTCACCCCGTCACCATCCTGTCGGGCTTGCCCTCAGCGGGTTTGGGGGCGTTGGCGGTGCTGTGGCTGTTTGATATGGAGCTCAGCGTGATTGCCATAATCGGCATCGTCCTGCTGATTGGGATTGTCAAGAAAAACGCCATCATGATGGTTGATTTTGCCATTGCGGCCAAAGCCCAGGGTGCCAGTGCAGAGGTGGCGATTCACCAAGCCTGCCTGCTGCGCTTCCGCCCGATCATGATGACCACCATGGCGGCGATTTTCGGCACCCTGCCGATTGCCTTGGGGATTGGGGCAGGATCCGAGCTGCGGCAACCGTTGGGGATTGCGGTGGTCGGCGGCTTGCTGACCTCGCAGCTGTTAACCCTGTACATCACCCCCGTGATTTACCTGTTCTTTGAGCGGTGGATGCAGCGGCGCCAGCAGAAAACTCAGGCGGCTTTCGCCAATTAGCCGTTGATCCAGCAGTTGCCAGCCTATCGGCGGCGTTACCGGATCCCGTCTGCCCGTTTCGGCCACCACCAGCGCGCCAGGCTGTAACCAGCCACGATCCACCATTTGCATCACCGCGGCATCAACCAGCCCCTGGCCATAGGGGGGATCCAGCAGAATCAGGTGGCACGGCTGCGGCGCGGGGGGCAGGCGGCGCAAATCCCCCCGCATGATGGTCAGCGATGATCCGGGGCAGGCCAGCTTTAGCCGCGCCGCATTGCTGGCGGCCAGCTGCAAGGCCTCAGGCCGCTGATCCATCAGCACCACATACGCGGCGCCCCGCGACAAGGCCTCAAAGCCCAAATTGCCACTGCCACAGGCCATATCGGCCACCAGGCAGTCGGCCAGCGGGGGCAAATGATCAGCAACCTTTGCCCCATGGCTAAGCAGTTGGAACAGCGTTTCCTTAACCCGATCGCGGGTGGGGCGCAACCAATCCTGACTGCCCTTGGGCAGGCTGGCCAGGGTTAGCCCGCGAAAACGGCCGGCGATAATTCTCATGGCATGCCCCTATGGTTGCCTTGTTGCAACAGCAGCCAATCGGTAACGCTGGCCAAATGCCCATCCAAACAACATATTTATTTCACCCTAAGCCAAAATAGTTGGAATTTTTAATCAGAACTTGCGGTTTGTCGTTGTCAGAATCGAAAAAGCTGGCTACAAAAACGGCAGATCATGTGATTCTGCCATTTTGCCAGATTTCAACAAAGAATTTTTTCTGTTGGATCAGTTTGCCAGGCTTTCATGGCTAGGCAATGGCGTTTGCGTGGCATTTTGTCCAACCGTCTCAATGGCGTGGTAAAAGGTTTTTTCGATGTCATCATCCCCAATCATTCCCGAATATTTGATGTGCGCCCCCGATTTTTATGAGGTCAGCTATATCATCAACCCCTGGATGCGCCCCGATCAATGGGCACAGGAAAAAGATGTGTGGCAGGCTAAGGCCAAACAGCAATGGGGCGCCCTGAAAGACACCATCGAATCTTTGGGATGGCGGGTGCGGTTGATTCCGCCTGCTGACGGTCTGCCCGATATGGTGTTTGCCGCCAACCATGCCTTTGTGCTGGGCAAAACCGCCCTGATTGCTCGTTTCGCGACCAAGGAGCGGGCGGGGGAAACCCCCCTGGCCACCCAGTGGTTTGCCGATAATGGCTTTCGGGTTGAGCATCCCACCGCGGTGTTTGAGGGGGGGGGCGACGCCCTGTATGACAACGCGCTGGATCGGATTTTCATGGGGCACGGCTTTCGAAGCCAGCTGGCCGCTGCCGCCGAATTGCAGGCGCTGTTCAACAAAACCGTCGTGCCGTTGCAACTGGTGGATGACCGATTCTATCACCTGGACACCTGTTTTTGCCCGCTGCTGAACGGCTATGCCATGGCCACGCCGTTGGCCTTTACCACTGAGGGGTTGGCCACCCTGCGCCAGCATTACGG
>VEQJ01000099.1 GCA_018883285.1 Alphaproteobacteria bacterium | reverse complement strand
CCTTATCGGTAATCGCGGCCACCAGCTCCGGATTGGTGCCCCAGGTGACTTGCGGGGCGATATCGCCAGCCTGCAGGCGCACCTCTTTATCAAAAACCGCGCCCTCATCGCTGTACAGGCTTTGCCAATAGGTCACCGCCTGATCCCACTGATCAGCCGTAGGCGCAAAGGGACGCCCCCGCAAATAGGCAAAGGTGGTGGCATCGGGGGCAATCAGCCCCGCCCGCGCCCCCGCCTCAATCGACATGTTGCAGATGGTCATGCGCGCCGCCATTGGCAGATCCCGTATCGCCTGCCCCGCATATTCGATGACATGGCCTGTACCGCCCGCCGTGCCGATGGTGCCGATAATGGCCAGCACGAGATCCTTGGCCGTCACCCCAAAGCCCAACTGGCCATCAACGGTGATCCGCATGTTTTTGGCGGGGCGGGTGACCAGGGTTTGGGTGGCCAGCACATGCTCCACCTCTGACGTGCCGATGCCAAAGGCCAACGCGCCAAAGGCACCGTGGGTGGAGGTGTGGCTGTCGCCGCAAACGATGGTCATGCCCGGCTGGGTCAACCCCTGCTCAGGCCCCACGATATGCACAATCCCCTGCCGCACATCGGACAGGGAGAGATAGGGCACGCCGAACGCCTGGCAATTCTGCTCCAGCGTTTGCACCTGCAGGGCGGATTCAGGGTCGCTGATCCCGCCCGCGCGATTGATGGTGGGGACGTTGTGATCGGCCATGGCGATGGCGAACTGGGGTTGGCGCACTGGCCGCCCCGCCGCGCGTAGCCCCGCAAACGCCTGCGGGCTGGTTACCTCATGCACCAAATGGCGGTCGATGTACAACAGCACGGCTCCATCGGGCAGGGTGTCGACCACATGCTGGCGCCAAATTTTCTGAAACAGGGTCAGGGGTTGGGCGGTGGCGGTGGTGGCGGGCGTGGAGATTGAGCGGCTGCTGGCCATCAGGGTTCCTTACGGTTGCGGATCACAGGGGTTATTCGGCGTGTTGATTATGCTGCGATACTAAAGGATGTCGGTCTGAATCAAAAGAGGCTGTGTTGTGCCTGGTCTGCATGGGGCAAAAAAGAGGCGGTGGCTTTATACCACCGCCTCAATCTTAGTTATTTGCACTCCATGAGGGAGAGCAAATTGTTTGGTTCTTCACCATCTGCCACAGTTTTGATATATCGATGGCCATAACGGCTTACTGCCACAATGACATCGACTTGCTGGCCATTAACTACAACGTAGAAGCGATATTTACCTGAATTGATCGAGTCAATCGCTGCTTGTTGAGTAAGTTTCCAGTTTGTACCATTGGGATTGACCCCGCCGATGGCCAGAATCCTCTCATGAGGGTTATGACGATCAGCTTTCGTGATACATCTGATTTGGTGTTTAGACATAGTCTACTCCTATAATAACGGCACCCCTAGGATTGAGAGATGCAATTGACAAAAAAGGAGGGGCTATATACACTGAAAATGCACTTGTCAGTGTGGTAGCCAATCCTACCTCCTATTAGGGTCGTCCATTCCCGTGGGCGACCCTAATTTTTATATAGCAGATAAAATTATCGGCGTCAATGTCGACTACTCATTCTCCTGCTCTTCTTTTTGCTCAATATGTATGCCTTTATCACTTTTGCCAATGACGCTAAGTCCATTGGCCGTTATTTTGTATTCTCCCTTATTCTTTGTTGGGAATAGAAATCCTTTTTTTACAAGGCGATAACATGTTATCATCATGTACTGACGTGTCTTGATCTCATTATGCTTTCTGTAATATCCAACAAGGAGCCTTGATAAATCCAAAATGCCCCCAGCCTCATGAAAGAGGTTAAGAATGGTATCATCAACATCACCAGCAAGCTTAAGTTCTTTGATCAGCGCAGGCGGCAGGTCGTTAAGGTTGCTGGTATCGAAAATAGACATTATCAAGAACCTTATTTGCGTGGATTACCGAACAAAATTATCGTATTAGAATCGGAACAAAAATGCAAGAAATTTGTAATGATGGCATTGACCTTTCTGTCGAGCAGATTTTTATCGAAAGAATTTCCTGCATCGAACAGTTTTTGAATCCAGAACAAAAATTCCTGATTGATTGCCTTGCAACATTGTCATGAGACCTACTGGAATGGCAGGGACGATTAAGGATACTAACCTACACACATTGCATGCAGACACCCCAACCCAAACCCTAATCGCGGCGTTGGGTCTTCCATAGCGAAAAGATGATGCCGCTGGCCAAAATGCCCACCGTGATCCCCAGGCTCCAGAGGGCGGGAAACTTTTCCCACCCCATGCCCCAGGCGATAAAGATTTTGGATCCAATGAAAATCAGCAGGATCGACAGGGCGTATTTCAAATAGTCAAAGCGATGCACCATTGCCGCCAGGGCGAAATACAACGCCCGCAGCCCCAAAATCGCAAAAATGTTTGAGGTGTAAACGATAAAGGGGTCGGTGGTTATCAGGAAAATGGCGGGCACGCTGTCAACCGCGAAAATGACATCGGCAATCTCAATCAAAATCAGGGCGGTAAACAGCGGGGTCATCACCCGCACCATTTTGCCAGTTTTCTCATCCCGCTGGCGGACAAAAAACTTTTCACCGTGCAACTGATCCGTGACCCGAAAATGACGCTTAACAAAGGCCAACACGGGGTTGGCGGCAATATCCGGCTCTTTATCACCCAGATACAGCATCTTAACCCCAGTAAGAATCAGGAAGATCGCGAAAATATACAGAACCCAAGAGAATTGTTCGACAATCGGCGCGCCAATGCCAATCATCAAAGCGCGCAGGATAATGACCCCCAAAATTCCCCAAAACAGCACCCGATGCTGATACAAACGGGGAATGCCAAAATAGGTAAAGATCATGGCAATGATAAAAACATTGTCCATCGCCAGGGTCTTTTCAACCGCAAAACCGGTCATATAGTTCATGCCGTGGGTGGGCCCCAAATACCACCACACCCAAACGCCAAACAACACCCCCATGGTGATATAGCCAACCGACAGCATCAGGCTTTCGCGCACGCCAATCTCACGGGTTTTTTTGTGCAGAACGCCCAGATCAAAAACCAACAGGGCAATAACCACCACGATGAAAAACAGCCACATCCAGGCGGGCTTTCCCATCCAATCACTTGCTATAAAGGGGAGAAATGTTTCCATAAGTACGATCCACAAAGTTAAGGTTGAAAATTTAAAAGGCAGCCTGCTATTTTTTCCTAACAAGCATGGTGGTGGTGATGGAGGATACAATAGGTTTATCACTACCCTTTTCATATTTTCCATAGATAGAATCGACGATTAATTGAACCGCCATTTCCGAAGATTCCTTTTCCACAATGAATTCTTTTTGTGCGGAATTGTTATTCTCGATCTTCATTTTATCAAGCTGTTTGATGACATCGGCAAGATCAAAGCTAACGGGGTCTTTGCCGTCAACCAGGCGAACACTATACATATTGGTTGATGGATCCAAGGCGATGGCCAGCTTAAGGCGGTCATTACCAATGATGGTTTCTGTATTCGACGTCGCACTAGGGGAATAGCTGTTTATGACAATATAATCATAATCTAAAATTTCCCTGACCGTTTTTTCTCCGCTGTAATGAAAAGTAAAGGTGATTGCACCATCAATTTCATCCAGCCGCTCGTAGCGGTTGATGTAATTGATACCCATATCTTCAACGATTTTTTGGCTATTAGACTTCTCTTTCTTTCGGTGAATGTAAGCATTCGGCTGATTCGCAAACCAGGGTTTCATCATATCAAGCCTATTGATATCCACCATATAGTCGACGATAGAGCTGATGTTACGACGATCCTGCTGACTGGGGGTTTCCGTGGGTTTTTGCAACGTGCCATGAACCAGCATCTGGTTTTTTTCCAAAATGGCCTGCAATCGATGCAGCTGACTGTTGGCGGAAGCATTGCTTGCGCCCCAGGGGCCAAAGGACGCGGCCAGCAGCAAGAAAACGATGCTGGAAAAAATGATTTTTGGCGCCTTATCCCTTGATTGAATCAAGGTTGTAACAGCTGACAGCACCAGCCATATAAGGCATAAGACAATCGTATAGCGCTGTTCGGTGATGCCATATTCATCAATGCGCTGCCCAATACTAACGGCCAGCAACGCCAAGGGAACAAACAAAATCTTGAAAAAGTATCGAGCAAACAAATTGATGATGCCTGGATTTTGGTGCAGGGGATAACTGGCCAAATAGGCAATTATGCCGATACAACCAAAAGCTGACACCATATAGGCAACACCGCCCTTAGGAAGATTCCAATTGACCAGAATCTGCGCCGTATAAACATAAAGTATGATTGCGTAAACACATAATAAAGGAATGGCAATATAGGGCAGGATAATGCGGATATCTTTGGGGCACTCCCTTTCTTCTTCATGAAAATTAACGGGTATACCGGTCATGGCCAATATCGGCGAAAAAAATGTTACTATAACAAGAAATCCATATAAATAAACAGCACTTGTTTTTAAGCCAAAAAGCGAATCTATACTTGCAGAGATTGCAAGAATTCCAACATACAAAACCATTGCCGCCAAAATCGTAAACAGGATATGAATCCATAGCCGATAGTTGTAGGTCCATATTTGCATGGTTGTTGCCCGTTTGTTTAAAAAGGGGGCAATAAAAATGCTTAGGAACAGGGCGGAACCCGCAAACCCTAGCCGGGACAATGGATCATGGGATTGACCGAAAAGCCAAGCCAGCAAGGCAAAACCAGCCGTGCCAATGGCGTAATAGCGTTTGATGCCCCAGCTGTGACTTTCGGCGTACAATTTCAGGGCGATAAACCAAAAACATCCACAAAATAACAGCGATAGCAAAGCCGAATGAATGCGGCTTTCAGGCCAAAGCGCCTTAAAGATTGGAACAGTCGTCATCAAGCAAAACAGCAGGCTGCACAGCGCGGGTATGGGAAAGCGCTTTGTGGCAACGGCGATATTGGGCGCCAAATTTTTTAAGGCGTTTTTGAGCATGCAGACGTCACTCTTAGGCGGGGTTAAAACACGGACAAGCCCAAGATACAATAATCCGTCTTTGGTTGCTATCATATTTTGCGATAATTTGCCGCGGGAGACTAGATATTGTAATCACGAGATTTTTGCCCACATAATGATGCATCGGATATGGACAGCGGCGAGGAAAGATTTTGTATTTTTAAGGTATCGCGCGGCAATTCCACGCCATTGTTTCAAATGAAGAAAAGCATTTTCAACAAGATGCCTTATTTTGTACAAATCTTGATCGTAGTCCCGCTGAATTTTTCGATTTCTTTTGGATGGAATAACAGGATTTATC
>VEQJ01000367.1 GCA_018883285.1 Alphaproteobacteria bacterium | reverse complement strand
ATCCAAGACGGTCAGCCCCGTCAACGGCTGCGCCGCCGCCGTATCCAGGCCAAAATGCTGGCACAGCTGTTGGCGGATATAGCTTAGGCGCAACGGGTTGATGGCGTGCAACACGTCATAGCCACCGCCGCTGATCCACCAATCCTTGGCCTGCGCCGCGAAATGGCGCAATTCCTCAGGGCGGGTGGTGCCGTTGGGTGATCGGCTAGCGGGGGGGGGTGAAAAAGCGGTCATGATGGGCGGCTGAAGTTTCTGTTGGGGGTGGGCCAAGAAATGTTGGGGAACAATGACCAAAAAGAGGAGGGGGTTAAGAGGGAATGGGCAAGGCGGCCAAAGCCCCCTCAATCCAGGGAGCCAATCTATCGGCGACCGCCTTAGCCTTTGGGGGGGTGTCGATCAAATCAGACCGTACCTCTAACACCACATTGGGCAGGGATAGCGGCGCGGCATGAAAGGATACGGCAAAGGCTATGCCGCCACGAATGTCATAGGGTTGGTTGTCGCCAATCACCCAATCACCGATGGGGGGGGTAGCGCCAGTTGACAGTGCCAAAAGCCTTTGGGCTAAACCAAAATCCTGATCCCACAACACCCCAAGCTGCCACGGACGTGCATGACCATGAAAATTGGGGGTAAAGCTGTGCACACTAATCAGGGCGGGGCGCACCCCCCGCAACAGGCTTTGGGCGATTTGGCGGGTAATGGCCTGATGATACGGCCAGAACCAGGCCTGCGCCCGTTCGGCAATCGCTGCACGGGTCAAATTCTGGTTGCCAGGAATGGTCAACACCCCCTGCACTTGTGGGGCGACAAATTCGGAATCATACGGCCATCGGTTGCATTCGACCACCAGCCGGCTGGCGGTGGATAAAACCGCGGGTGCCTGCATCCTATTGGCCAAAGTATGGGTCAGATCGGCCGCCCCCACATCCAACAGGGCGTTTAAATGCTGGTCGGGATCATCAAAACTGGCGGGCAGCCCAAGATTGTTTAAAGAGGGCGGTATATAACGACCCGCATGTTCACAGGTCAGCAACAGGTCGGATCGACCATCAGGATTTAGCAAAGAAAAAGGTGCAGGCGACATAGTCATGCTAACCATCATGCGCCACCGCCCGCTGCAAATCAAGCTTTGGCGGTCACGCTCCATTGCAACCTATCCGCACCACTACCTGTCATTCTAGCCCCAAGAAATTTAAATTTTGGGCAGAATCTCTAATCCGAACCCCTGTACAGGCGTTGCCATCGCATGGATCCTACCCACAAGGGGT
>VEQJ01000366.1 GCA_018883285.1 Alphaproteobacteria bacterium | reverse complement strand
GATTTGGATCAGGTGGGCTACACCACCCGCCACCACACCTTTTTTGAAATGTTGGGCAATTTTTCTTTTGGCGATTATTTTAAGGAGCAGGCGATTGCCTATGCCTGGGAATTGATTACCAAACATTACCAGCTACCCACCGATCGCCTGTTGGTGACGGTGTATCATGATGATGATGAAGCGGCGTCGCTGTGGTCAAAGATTGCGGGCTTTCCAGAGTCAAAAATTATCCGCATCGCCACCAGCGATAATTTCTGGAGCATGGGGGATACGGGCCCCTGCGGCCCCAGCAGCGAGATTTTCATCGATTGCGGCGAACAGTTTGCCGGTGGCCCCCCCGGCAGTGCGGATCAGGATGGCGATCGCTTTAAGGAAATTTGGAACCTGGTGTTCATGCAATATGAACAGTTGGCCGATGGCCGCCGCATCGCCCTGCCCAAACCATCCATCGACACGGGGATGGGGTTTGAACGGTTGGTCAGCGTGTTGCAGGGCAGCTATGACAATTTTGCCACCGACCTGATTCGCCCGCTGATTGAGGTGTCGGCGGGCTTGTCCAACACCGATCCCGATGGGGTGCATCGCTTTGGTCATCGGGTGATTGCCGATCATTTGCGTGCCACCTGCTTTCTGATTGCCGATGGCGTGCTGCCCAGCAATGAGGGGCGCGGCTATGTCCTGCGGCGGATTATACGGCGGGCGTTGCGCCATGGGCACCAGCTGGGTCTGCATGAGCCGTTTTTGTACCGCCTGGTTCCCAATCTGAACAGCATCATGGGGGATGCCTATCCCGAACTGTTGCGCGCCGAAACCCTGATTGCCGAGAGCATTTTGTTGGAGGAGAAGCGCTTCCTGGAAATGCTGGGGCGCGGCCTGCACCTGTTGGCGGAGGAGACCAGTAAGCTGAGCCATGGGGGGACGCTGGACGGGGCGGTTGCCTTTAAGCTGTACGACACCTTTGGCTTTCCGTTGGATCTGACCACCGATGTGCTGCGCGAAAAGGGCTTGGCGGTTGACCATGCCGGCTTTGACAGCGCGATGGCGGCGCAAAAGGCGGCGGCGCGCAAGGCCTGGGTTGGTAATGGTGACAGCAAGGCCAGCACCCTGTGGTTCGACCTGAAACAGCGGCACGGTGCCAGCGAATTTTTGGGCTATAGCACCGAGGTGGCGGCGGGGCAGCTGTTGGCGATTGTGCAGGACGGGGTTGAGGTGACGACGTTGGCGACGGGGCAAGCGGGGGAGCTGTTGTTCAACCAAACCCCCTTCTACGC
>VEQJ01000365.1 GCA_018883285.1 Alphaproteobacteria bacterium | reverse complement strand
GCCTATGCCGCCACCCGACACAATATAGGATTTATGCTGGCTGACTATCTGCGCAAGGATAGCGGCTGGAGCCATTGGCGCAAGAAGTTTGACAGCGAACTGGCCGATGGGGATTTTGGCGGATGTTCCATCATGGCGCTTAAGCCGCAAACCTTTATGAATCTGTCGGGCATAGCGGTTGCCGCTGCTATGCGTTTTTACAAACTGCCAGCTGAGCGGGTGTTGGTGCTGCATGACGATCTCGACCTGCCCTTGGCCACCATGAAGCTGAAGATTGGGGGCGGTAACGGCGGCCATAATGGCCTTAGAAACATTGAGGCGCATATCGGCAGCCTGTTTTGGCGGCTGCGTCTGGGCATTGGCCGGCCAGCCGATAAGGCACAGGTGCATGATTATGTTCTGAGCCCCTTTATTAACGCTGAAAAGACCGAATTGCCCGCCATTTTTGATCGGGCGGGGCGCGCCATCCCCTGGTTGTTGCAGGGGCAGGCGGACTATGCCCGCAACATCCTGGCGCACACCCCTACCCAAAGCCCTTCTGGCGGGGCAGGGAACACAGATTCAACCAAACCAAAAGGATAACACAGTCATGGGATTCACTTGCGGCATTGTCGGCCTGCCAAATGTTGGCAAATCCACCCTGTTTAACGCGCTGACGGCGACGGCGGCTGCCCAGGCGGCCAACTATCCCTTTTGCACCATTGAGCCGAATGTCGGTAAGGTTGCGGTGCCCGATGATCGCCAAGACAAGCTGGCGGCGTTGGCCAAATCCCTGCGCACCTTGCCAACCCAGCTGGAGTTTGTGGATATCGCCGGCCTGGTGCGTGGCGCGGCCGAGGGGGCAGGGCTGGGCAATAAGTTTCTGAGTCATATCCGTGAGGTGGATGCCATCTGCCACGTGTTGCGCTGTTTCGAAAATGGCGATGTGACGCATGTTGAGGGTGGGGTTGACCCCGTGCGCGATGCCGAGATTGTTGAAACTGAACTGATGTTGGCCGATCTGGAAAGCCTGGAAAAACGCTTGCCCGCCCTAGAAAAACGGGCAAAGGGCGGCGATGATATCGCTAAGGCGCAGTTGCCCCTGGCGCAGCAGGCGATTGCCCTGCTAAACGCGGGTAAGCCCGCCCGCCAGGCCAAAATTGCAAATGAGGATTTGGACTATTGGCATCAGATGCAGCTGATTACCGCCAAACCCGTGCTATACGTCTGCAACCTGTCGGAATCGGAGGCGGCCAGCGGTAATACGCTTAGCCAGCAGGTGATGGCGATGGCGTCCGCGCAGGGC
>VEQJ01000364.1 GCA_018883285.1 Alphaproteobacteria bacterium | reverse complement strand
CAACTGGCGCGGTTGGGCATTGCGCAACGCGGCGGCAATTCTTAACCGATTATTCACCTTAATCTTGTTGTGATGCCTATAGGGGGTGGTTGCGTGCAACCGCACCATGGTCATTGGTTAACCCCATCCATCCACTGTTACGGACACAGAATTCATGTTTCGCCATCGCCATCATGCCACCAACAGTCACGATGATCACAGCCCTGGATCCCTGGCGGGTCAGCTGTTGGTTGCCATGCCCGGCGTCCACGATTCGCATTTTGACAAGGCGGTGATGTTGCTGTGTATGCACAGCGCGCAGGGCAGTTTTGCGATTGGCATCAACCGCCCCCTGCGCGACCTGAACTTTGCCGAAATGTGGCAACAACTGGGGCAGGATGCGGTGGCATCCCCCACCGATATCCCCCTGCTGGCGGGGGGGCCTTTAGAGGCCGATCGCGGCTTTGTGGTGCACAGCCCCGACCTGTTGCGTGATGGCACCCTAAGAATCAGCGAGGATATCGCCCTATCCGCCACGATTGAGGTGTTGCAACATGTGGCGGGCGGTAACGGCCCCGCCAAGGCGCTGGTCTGCATGGGCTATGCGGGTTGGGGGCCTGGCCAGTTGGAAACCGAGCTGCAGCAAAGCGATTGGCTGTTGATGCCCGCCGATGATGACCTGGTCTTTGATACCAATTTTGACACCAAATGGCATCGTTGCTTTGCTAAGTTGGGAATTGCTCCCGAACGCCTCAGCCACCTAAGCGGCAAGGCCTAAGCGATTTAGGCGATTTTCGCAAAAATCTCAGGATCCAGCTTATCGACCTTGGGGCCCAGCAAGGCCAGGGTGGCGGGGGTGGCCAACACCCGCTGCGCCGCCTGTTGCAGCTGATTGGCATCGACCGCCTCAATCATCTCACTCAGTTCGGCCAGGGTTGGTACCCGCCCCAAATGCAACAGATTGTTGGCGACAAACTCTGCCCGCGCGCTGGTACTTTCCAACCCCATCAGCAGGGATGATTGCCATTGCGCCTTGGCACGTTGCACCTCAACCGCGCTAAAGCCATCCTGCGCCGCCCGCGCCAGCTCATCATACACAACGGGCAACAGGGTGCGGATACCCGCATCGCCCGTGCCGGCGTAAATCTGAAAGGTGCCGCAATCCTGGTAAGAGGTGGTGTAGCTGTGAATCGAATAGGCCAGGCCGCGTTTTTCCCGCACCTCCTGAAACAGGCGCGACGACATGCCCCCGCCCATCAGCGTGGAATAAATGCCCTGGGTATAATAGGCCAGCTCATGCCGATAGGGC
>VEQJ01000098.1 GCA_018883285.1 Alphaproteobacteria bacterium | reverse complement strand
GCAATAAGGCCTGCACCACCTCCACCCGCACATTCTCCCGAATTGCCTCATGCGCCCAGGTGACGGTGCATCCAGACAACAGCAGGATCAGGGTGTTGAGCAGCGGCAGTTCCATCGCATCCAGGGTTTTGATGGTTTTGGGCGGCCATATTCCCCCGATTTCAGGGGTTGGAAACAGGCTGGCGTTGAAGAATGACCAGAAGAACGCCACAAAAAACATCACTTCTGAGGCGATGAACAGCGCCATGCCAATCCGCAAACCGCGCTGAACCGCGCTGGTATGATGACCACCCTTGACCGCCTCACGCACGACATCGCGCCACCAGACCGCCATACAGCTTAGCAGGCTGACACCGCCCAGCCCCATCAGCCAGGGTTTGTAGCCATGAAAAAACAGCGCCGCGCCCAGCGCCAAAAACCCTACCGAAAAAGCCGTCAAAATCGGCCAGGGGCTTGGGTCAACCAGGTGATAAGGGTGTTTGGGCGAATGATTGTTGCTGTTGGCCATCATAAAATCCAAGAAAGGTTAGCGAAAAAATTGGTGGAAGAATTGTTCGGTGCTGTGGGCAAATTGGTTGTGGGCGAAAGCCCCCCTTATTTAAGAAGCGGGCGCATGGTTTGGCAAGCCCGAAGGCGCATCGGATTTCCCCGTTTGGCTTGGCGCTACGGACAAAGGCGGATTGGCGGTGGTGACGGTATTAGCGGCTGGTGAATTGGTAGCTGTATTCGCCTGCGCCGCCTGATTCTTGGCATCCCCCTTTACCTCAAAATAGGTGTAGGACAGGGTGATGGTGTGCAGATCGGCCAGCTCAGTATCCTTATCAATTTCGGGATCGACAAAGAAACTGACGGGCAGATCCACCACCTGGCCAGGGTTCAGATGCTGCGCCTGAAAACAAAAGCACTGAATCTTATTGAAATAGGGCGCAATTTTTTCGGGCGTTACGTTATAGCTGGACATCACCGTCAGGGGTTTATCGGATTGGTTAACCAGTCGGTATTGCGCCAAAAAGGCCTGCCCTCCCCGCACCGACACCTGCGCCTGCAGCGGGCGAAAATCCACCAGCAGGTTGGGGGCATGATCGGCGTTAAAGCGGATGGTGAATTGACGATCGCTGGCCTGCAAAGCCCCCTGCCCCAGCTGGCCTGCCACCTTAGGCGTGCCACCAAAGCCCGTCACCTGGCAAAACAGGCGGTACAGCGGCACCGAGGCAAAGGACAGCCCCAACATGGCCGCCACCACCCCGACAATCCACCAGGCCGCCTTGCGATTGCTGCGGCTCGGGTCATGCACCGCGGCATGCTGTGGATCTAAGTTAGGATGCGGCTCCACCATCTCTATCCTCCCAACAACGCGTGATCGGCAACCAATGCCACAAACAAGCCAAATAGATACAGAATGCTGCAACCAAAAACACGGCTGGCCAGCTTGGCAATCGCCTCATCCCCCTTGGCCAGCTTTAAGCGATAACAGCTGGCCACGAACCACAGCCCCAGCCCAAGCGCGACCACGGCATACAGCCCGCCCGTCAGGCCAAAGACCACTGGCAACAAACTAACCACCAGGCAAATCAGGCTGTACCACCAAATCTGCTGCACCGTGGCGGGCAGGCCGGCCACCACTGGCAGCATTGGGGTGTTGGCACGGGCATAGTCAGCGCGCAGGTTGATGGCCAGCGCCCAAAAATGCGGCGGTGTCCATACAAAAATCAGCAGAAATAGCAACCAGGGCAACAGCGCGGTTTGGCCAGTCGCCGCCGCCCAGCCAATGACGGGGGGCAATGCCCCCGCCGCGCCGCCAATTACAATGTTCTGGGTGGTGCGGGGCTTAAGCCAAATGGTGTAAATTCCAACATAAAAAACAATGGTCAGTGCCAACAGTCCCGCCGCCAGGCTGTTCACCTGCACCGCCATCACCACCACCGACAACACCGCCAACGCCGCCGCAAAAATCAGTGCCATGGTGGGGTGCAGCCGCCCAGCGGGCAGCGGCCGTGACTGCGTACGGGTCATCAGCCCATCGCTGCCACGCTCCCACCACATGTTCAGCGCCCCTGCCGCGCCCGCGCCCACCGCAATGCACAGCATCGCCAACAGGGATTGCAGGGTTGAAAGATGGGCAGGCGCCAGATACATCCCCACCCAGCTGGTAAAGATGACCAGCGCCATCACCCGCGGCTTAAGCAATTGCCAATAATCGCGCAGCTGCCCCGCCCGCGATGAATTCAGCGCAAAGGCTAAGCCCGCGGGGCTATCAGCGGCCATATCCGCCGCCCCATGATCCCCCAGCTGCTGACCCGCAGCCGATTTTTGCGCCGAAGCGTGGGGTTTGGCGATGGCCTTACGCATACCCGTGGCAACGCTGGCCTAGTGCCCACCAGCCGAATCGGCAGGCAATGCAGGGGGCGTATCAAAACTGTGGAAGGGGGGCGGCGATGATACCGTCCATTCCAGGGTGGTTGCCCCCTCACCCCAGGGGTTATCGCCCGCCTTGCGCTTAGCAACAAACATTTCCACCACCACCGCTAGGAAGAACAGGGTGGCCGCCCCAGAGATGTAGGATCCGATACTGGCCACATAGTTCCACCCCGCATAGGCATCGGGATAGTCGGGAATCCGCCGTGGCATCCCCGCCAGCCCCAAAAAGTGCATCGGGAAAAAGGTCAGGTTGACCCCGATAAAGGTCAGCGCAAAGTGAATCTTGCCCAGCGTTTCGTTGTACTGATAGCCACTCATTTTACCAATCCAGTAGTAAAACCCTGCGAAAATGGCAAACACCGCGCCCAGGCTGAGCACATAGTGAAAGTGCGCGACCACGTAATAGGTGTTGTGCAGCATCTGATCCACACCCGCGTTGGCCAGCACAATTCCCGTCACCCCGCCAACCGTGAACAGGAAAATAAAGCCTATCGCCCACAGCATCGGCGTCTTAAAGCTGATGGATCCGCCCCACATGGTGGCAATCCAGCTGAACACCTTAATGCCGGTTGGCACCGCGATAAACAGGGTGGCGGCGGTGAAATAAGCCTTGGTATCGGTGCTAAGCCCCGCGGTGTACATGTGGTGCGCCCATACGATAAAGCCCAACACGCCAATCCCCACCATGGCGTACACCATTCCCAGATAGCCAAACACTGGCTTTCTGGAAAAGGTTGAAACGATATGGCTGACAATACCAAAGGCTGGCAAAATCATGATGTACACTTCGGGGTGGCCAAAGAACCAGAACAAATGTTGATACAGCAGGGGGTCACCACCCGTGGCCGGATCAAAAAAGCTGCCGCCAAAGTTGCGGTCAACCAGCAACATGGTAATCGCGCCCCCCAAAACGGGCAGCGATAGCACCAACAAAAAGGCCGTAACCAGCATCGCCCACACGAATAGCGGCATTTTGTACCACCCCATGCCGGGCGTGCGCATGTTAAATATGGTCACGATAAAGTTGATCGCCCCCAGGATGGAGGATGCCCCCCCCAAATGCAGGCTGAAAATCGCCAAATCCACCGCGGGGCTTGAATGGCTGACAATCCCACTAAGCGGTGGATAGACTGTCCATCCCGTCCCTGCCCCCTCACCAACAAAGGCTGAGGCCACCAGCAGGGAAAAAGATGGAATCAACAACCAAAAGGAAATGTTGTTGAGCCGTGGAAAGGCCATGTCGGGCGCGCCAATCATCAACGGCACAAACCAGTTGCCAAACCCACCAATCAGGGCGGGCATCACCACAAAAAAGACCATGATTAGGCCGTGCGCGGTAATCCAAACATTCCATTGCTGGTAATTGGTGCCGATAATTTGCATACCAGGATCCATCAGCTCTGCCCGCATCAGTACCGAAATCAGGCCGCCAATCAGGCCGGCAAAAATCGAAAAGATGATATAGAGGGTACCGATATCCTTATGGTTGGTGGATAGCAACCAACGGCGCCAACCGGTTGGATGGTGATCATCGTGATGCGCGGTGTTGTGAGGGGTTTTGGTTGAACCATAAGCCATTGGTAAAGGCTCCTTACGCTAGTTTTTTGGAATGGAAACAGGGGGATTGGCGGGGGCAGCAATGCTGCTGATCGCTGAAACATCGGGCAGGGGTTGCCCCGCCGCCGTTTGTTGCTTAGCCATCGCCAACCATTTGTCATAATCTGCTTTGGGCAGGGCGTGCACCACAATCGGCATAAAGCCATGATTAACACCGCAAATCTGCATGCATTGGCCATAGAAGGTACCCGGCTTATCAATCCGCACCCAGGCCTCGGTCAGCTTGCCCGGCACGGTGTTGCGGTGAATCCCCAGGGCGGGTACCATCCAACCGTGAATCACATCGGCGGCGGTGAATTGCAGCCGTATCACCTCTCCCACCGGCAGAACCAGCGGGTTATCCACCTCCAGCAGGCGTTTTTGGCCTGGCTTCAACTCCTCCGTTGGGATGATGCGCGAATCAAAATCCAGGGCGGGTGCAACCGGTTCGGCATTGGCGGCATTGGCGGCGGGGGCGGCGGTGGCCACCGCATTCTCGCCAGCTTTTTTGTCCCCATCTTTGCCTGACTCTTTATTGGCAGGTGCCGCGGCCGCCGCAACCTTAGCGTCATCGGCATAGACATATTGCCAATACCACTGGTGACCAACGATTTTTACGGTCATTGAGGCTTCGGGATTCTGCCCAGCATAGTACAGCAGGCGAAAGGATGGTACCGCCAGCGCAATCAGAATCAGGGCGGGAATGGTAATCCACACCACCTCAAGCGGCAGGTTGTGGGTGCGTTTGGAAGGAACAGGATTTTTGCTGGCACGAAACCGCACCAAAACCACCACCAACAGCACCAGAACAAACAGGACAATCCCAAAAATGATATACAGCAACCCATCATGCAGGTGATGGATTTTTTCCTTAATTGGGCTAAAGGCGGGTTGCATCCCCAACTGCCATTGGTGCGCGGTGGCCTCTGCCACCGGCGTGCTAGGCTGATCAACGGCGGGCGAGGCGGGCACACTGGCCGCCAGGGTTGATTGCGGCGACAGCAGGATGAGTGCCAACGCCAATCCCGCGATGGACAACAACGCAATCGCCGACTTCGCTGCATAAGGACGAATTTTTATGAAAAACTGAGCCATAAGACTATCTTATCAAGAACCGGAGGGTACCGGAAATTGGAACCGGCTTGGCTGCAACGCCGCGCCGCCACCACAACAAAGGCCATCGCCTGACCAACGGGGGGCGGTTGACAATTGCATCGAAACCACCAACGTTATTTAACATAGTTGACGCCAAACACCAGCCCAAACTTAGCGACGCTTAGCCAATCGCCTCGCCAATCGCTAAGCCCCACCAATCGCCTTTAACAATTGGTTGATATGTTTTAAAATAGGATACAATCCTAACAACCCCCCTGCCCCCATTCTTTTTACCAAAAGCACCGCCCGATGACCCAAAACTTTTCCCC
>VEQJ01000363.1 GCA_018883285.1 Alphaproteobacteria bacterium | reverse complement strand
GCCCCACCTGTTCTAACACCGTTAGGGCTGCTTTGGCCGCCTCAGCCTCCGACGCGCCCTGAATCAGTTTGGGGATCATGACATTTTCCTGCACCGTCAGGGTGGAAATCAGGTGGAATTGTTGAAAGACAAAGCCCACATCGCGGGCACGAAAACTGTTCAGCTGGTGGGCATCCAACTGTTCCACCTCATGGCCAAAGACGCGAACATGCCCCGCATCGGTGTGCAGGGTGCCGGCAATAATGCTTAGCAGGGTGGTCTTGCCACAGCCCGATGGCCCGACAATCATGGTCAGCGTGCCATCCATCGCCTGAAACTTCACACCTTTCAGCACGGGCACCCACTGTTCCCCACTCTGAAAGCCTTTGGTCACACCATGCAGCTCAATAACGGGACGGGCATGGGTTGGGGTATCGCCAGCCATCCTCTAACTCCGAAACACTGCGGCGGGATCCAGCTGTCGCAGACGCCGCAGGGCAATCAGGCTGGCAATCACGCAAATGGTGATGATAACCCCCAGGGCAAATAGCATCAGTTGCCAGGGGGTGTGAAAGGGCGGCTCCTGCTGCTCCAGCGTCATATAGCCGAAGATTGAGGCCAAACCCGCGCCGATGCCATAGCCCAAGCCGCCGATGGTAAAGGCCTGCAACAGCACCATCGCCGTCAGCTTGCTATCGCTAAGCCCCATGGCCTTCAACGCGGCAAAGTTCTTCAGATTCTCCCACACAAAGGCGTAGAAGGTCTGCCCCGATACCACGATGCCTACCACGATGCCCAGCAGGACAGTGGTACCAAAGGATATGGGAATCCCCGTGTTGGCCATGTACCAATCGATGGTCTCCCACCAGAAATCATTAGCGCTGCGTGCCTTTAGCCCAGTTTGCTGCTGAATTCGTTGTGCCAATTCGTGTGGTGAGGTGCCAGGTTGCGGCGACACCAACACGTAACTTAACATCTTACGGCTGCTGGGCGCATATTGCAGAGCGCGTTCATAGGTCGTGAAAATATAGGGTCCGCCCAAAAAGGTGCGATAGGCACGCGCCACCCCGACAATTTTGGCCTCACGGTCGTTAATCTCCAACACATCCCCCACTCCAACCTGGCGACCAGATTGTGCGCTAAGCAAGCGTTGACCAAAGTCGTCAATAAAAATGGCGTTGTTTTGATACAAATCGAACAGGTTGCCGACCCGAAGTTCTGGCGGCGCGCCAATCAAAGTACTTTGATCCAATCCCAGCATCAACGTACCCTGAAACGACCCATCAGGGAGTCTTACCTGCGCTACGCCATGATACAGGGGAAC